>JACRIK010000022.1 GCA_016235865.1 Planctomycetota bacterium
AATGGGGCTCCGGGAGATTGATGATGATGACGTCGAACCGTTTGGGCGTCGTTTTGACAAATAACCGGCCGTCGGTATAGGTGACATTGACCCGCTTGTCTTTGAGAACCGATAAATATCCCGGAGGAAGGAACCTCTGCGAAAGCTGGATGACCATGGGATCAAGCTCTACATAATCGACGGAACGGACAGGGTGCTTCAGGATTTCCCTTAGACTCCCCCCCAACGCATTGCCGATAAGAAGGGCGCGTCGGGGATCGGGATGTTCCAGAAGCGCGTAATGCACGTTCTCTTCACTGGTTAGTTCGTCCTTTGTCGAATAAGAAAGCAACCCATTCTCAAACAAACTGTATTCATTCTCCGTCCGGGTCAGGGTCAGATTCCCGTACATTGAGTCGACGCTCGCGATAACCCTCAACCCCTGCCATTGTTGCCGGCGGCTTAATTGGTCCAGTCTGTCAATACCCCCCAAGGAAAGGAGAAATAAAACAAGAGTGATGCCCAACATCCATTTCCCCAAAACGGCAGGCCCCTTTTTGAATGTCACGACGGCTGCCGCGGCGTTCATCAAACCAACAAACCAGCTGATCTGCAAGGACGTAAATACATGAAGGAGAATTAACCCGAAGATAACGCCGCCGAAACCCGCCCCGGCGGACTCCCAGAGGTAAATGTTGCCTATGCCTTCGCAGGAAGATGTCTTGTCTTCATCGGGCAAGCGGCAAAGAAATGTAAAAAGCATGCCCAGGACAACAGCCAGCGGCATCACCAGGATAAAGCTTCCCCAAAAGATATGGATAACGCTTGCCATCTCACCGATCTTAAGCCCCGCGAAATTTTTCATGACCCTGACGGCAATCACGGAAAGAGGAAGGATAACGGGAACCAGAAAGAAACATGAAGCGATGCTCCGTCGTGCGGTCCTGATCGGAGGGATCAAAAGTGAGGCGGCAAAACTGCCGAAGGCAATCCAGAATAGCCATGCCCCCAAAACAAAGGCATAAGTGGTTTCATTGCCGTAAAAGACAACGACAAACTCGCGCAAAAGCAGGGTCTGGCTGATGATGGAAGTAACGCCGAGGATAAATGGAAGGGCGATGAGATTCATTTATTGAATTTTAATCGAATTTCGTGCTAAAAGCAAGAAGCGGTAACCTTGAGGGCTACCGCTTCTTCGCTCTACGTCAAAACCGATTACCGGCGAGGACCACCACCGCCACCCCTCGGACCGCCACCTCCGCCTCCACGAGGACCAGCACCCCCGCCAGGACCGCCGGGTCCACCCCCACGCGGTCCACCACCTCCGCCAGGTCCCCCACCGCCGGGACCGCCACCTTGCCGCATACCAGGACCGCCACCTGCTCCGCCTTGCGGCCCAGGAGGATTACCACCACCCTGTCTCATCCCCGGTCCACCGCCAGCCCCAGGTCCACCCATTGAGCCGGGAGGATTATTACGCATCCCTTGTCCAGGGCCACCCATGGCTCCCGGAGGGTTATTACGCATCCCTTGTCCCGGACCACCTTGACCTCCGCCGGGGCCGCCCATCGGGCCGGGTGGATTCATATTCGTCCCAGGTCCACCCATCGGTCCCGGAGGGTTCATATTCGCTCCAGGTCCGCCCATCGGTCCAGGTGGATTCATGTTCGTCCCCGGTCCGCCCATAGGTCCCGGAGGATTCATATTCGTCCCGGGGCCGCCCATCGGGCCGGGTGGATTCATGTTCGTCCCCAGTCCGCCCATTGGTCCAGGTGGGTTCATGTTCATCCCAGGTCCCCCCATTGGTCCCGGAGGATTCATGTTTGTTCCCGGTCCACCCATCGGTCCGGGCGGATTAAGTTTTTGTTCTGCTCCCAAAACACCTGTTGGTCCTGTTATATCTTCGCTTTGTTCAGATCCAATATCACCCGTCTGCTCTGGCGGATTTCCAGTCTCAAAACCTGGCCCTGCGCCAGGTCCTCCCATCAGTCCTGGCGGGTTTATCCCTCTGCTGCCAGGCCCAATGGCACCGATCGGCCCAGGTGGGTTACCACGGCCTGGACCTCCTTGCGGTCCGGGTGGATTGCCACGACCAGGCCCACCTTGCGGCCCCGGCGGATTTCCCTGACTGACCTGCGCTCCGCCTCCCTGACCCTGTCCTGGCCCTCCCTGCGGCCCCGCCGTTAGGCCCCCGGAGGGGGGAGGATTCGGCTGGGCAAATGCCAACCCCGCCGCGCCGATCACACTGACTGCCGTTAATACAATCTTTCGCACGAACATATTTGCTCCTTTCATTTTTCCTCATTCCCTCATTTGAAGGACGAGGCGGTCTTTTGTGCTGCGATAAATATACCTAGCTTCTCCGTATCTACAAAACAAGCATTAGAATTTTGAGGACATCCTAGCTCTAATGATGTTCCTTCACGGGAAAAAAGAAATTTATCCCCTAATTTTATAATACTATCTTGTGGAACCAAAGCCGAAACATTCCCGAAGGTAACGCCTGTCATCGCAGGGCCATTTCCCGTCATATAAACCAACTCATAATCATTCATTTTCTTCAACTCCTCTTGACTTACTGCTGTCTTGTTAGAGGCGACAGCTAAAGCTATTACAAAAATAATGACCACAGCTACTGCAACAAGCCCCAAAGGGAATCCTGCTTTCTTAGCTGGCTCTTTATCTTGTATCACACAAGCTTTATCCTCCACACCATCTTTAACGATAGTTTCCCGTCCAGAGTATTCTTTTGCCATTTTAATTAACTTTTTCCGATTAATTAAATAGGGTTATGCCCTTGACTACCACTTCCAGCATACGATGGGCACGAAATCCTGTTGCACTGTTCATCAAAGGCATAACCCTATAATTAAATACACAGGGAATGCAATAATCCAAAGTCCTAAAGTTGCCCAAAACCATCCGGCTGGAGACATATTAGTTACACTCTTAAGTCCTTTAACTTTTCGTATCCCATTCCGTTTCACATCCCAATAAACAAAAATTGCACTCAATATAACTATAATCCCTATCATAATTCCTCGCTATTGGCTCTTTCGCAAGAAAAAACCGTTTATATTTACAGCTCCGTCGGTGTAGAGTAAATTTTAGCAATGAAACCTTGACACCCTACCTCTAACCCGAGAGAAGCATTGTATACCTAAAATTGTTTAAAGGCATGTTAACTGCCTGCCCTGTCAATCGGATACTTATGCCCGGGGATTTTCTCCCAAGCATAAACGGCGCAGGCGTTATTGTTGGAAAAATCCTTCTTGCCGTAAACAATTTGTCCCGAAACTTTCTGCCCCACGAACGAATAAGAAATTTTCGAAAGTCACTTGTCCCAAATATGGTTACTTTAACCGTAATTCATCCAAGCTAATTACGTCGCCATTTCTGTCTTTTAAATACCAAAACCGCCAGCCATTGCAACCGTGTTTAACAATGCTTTTCCCGGCCGCTGAGGGAGAAGAATATATCTTCCGCTTAAGCATGATCTTTCCTTTTGGGGTAAGCATTGCTTTGAATTCCGTGCCTTTGTATGTTTGAAAAAGCTGAGTATTTTTTTTTACCAAACCTACCAATGAAGAAAATTTACTCTCGCTTCTTTCCTTATTGGCTTTGACCTTTAAGTCAAACATTTCGGCAAACTCTTGTTTTTGCTTCTCTTTGACCAGACCCTTGAGTTTCTTTATCAAAATCCCATCCGAACGACCTTTAGGTCTAGTGCGATTCCCTTTGGGGCTGGCAATGCGGATCAACAAAGCTTCCATCTCGTTGACATGTCTTTCATCTCTCAAGAGATAAAGGCTAAAGTTGGTCCAACTGGCCTTGTGGCGATCTTTCAAATGATGATTCACGCGTTCTCTTAAATCTGTTGACTTCCCAACATAATACAAACCCATATCATCATAGAGCGCATAAACACCCGGCGATGTCCCGATTAAATCAGTAATCTGGGAAGAATAATTCTTGAAAACATTTTTAGAAATGTTCTCTAAGCTATGCGAAATCAATGGTCTTTTTCTAAATTTCTTCATTAATACCTATTCCCTGAATTAGGAATGAAAATATTATATTCCCCTGATACTGCGATGTATATAATTTTCTAGAAAGAAATTACGCGAATTTTTGGCGCAAGTAATCTTCCAGAATGGCGACAAATTCTTCTTTAATATGATCGCCTTTGAGGGTGGTCAATTGCTTGCCGTCGGCGTACACGGGCGCGACGGGTTTTTCCGAGGCGCCGGGAAGACTGATGCCGATATCCGCGTGGCGGCTTTCACCGGGGCCGTTGACCACACAACCCATGACGGCAATTTTCATCCGCTCGACACCCGGATATCTGGTTTTCCATACGGGCATGTTCTCTTGAATATGGATATTGATGTCGCGGGCCAGATGCTGGAAATAATCGCTGGTGGTACGCCCGCAGCCCGGGCAGCTGGTCACGCTCGGCGCGAAATAGCGCAGGCTCATCGACTGCAGGATAGCTTTGCAGACCTCCACCTCGCGGGCGCGGGAGACGTTCGGCTGCGGGGTAAGCGAGACCCGGATCGTGTCGCCGATCCCTTGCTGCAGCAAGATGGCCAGGGCCGCCGCGCTCGAGGCAATGCCCTGCACGTCGGCACCCGCTTCAGTCAAGCCCAGATGAAGGGCGTAATCGCATTCTTTGGCAAGCCGCGAATAAACCGCCACCATGTCCTGCAGGACCGACATCTTGACGCTGATGACGATCT
>JACRIK010000023.1 GCA_016235865.1 Planctomycetota bacterium
ATTATTTTGAACGCCTGGGAAATCCGGGAAATCTATGATGAATTGCTGAAAGACTATAAAGACTCTTACAGCCAGTTATGCGGCAAAAAAAACCCCTGGCCCCTGCTCATCGAAGCCCGCATGTCCGGAGTGGAAATCAGTTTTACAATTTTTGTGGATAAAAAAGGAAATTACCAGCTTCTGCCCACGGCCATGGACTACCCGGAGAGGTTTGCGGGGCCGCCGGGCATGGACAACCCCATCACCGGGGGCATGGGGTCCATCTCCCCCCACCCCCTGGAATCCCCGGCCTTAATGGCCCTGGCCGAAGAAAGCATCGCCCGGCCCCTGATCAAAACCATGCAGGAGCGGGGCATCCTGCGCCCCTGCGTCCTTTATCCCGGCTGCTTCGCCTCTTTTGACCACAATTTCCAGCCCCGGGCCGTGCGGGTCTGCGAAATCAATATTCGCCCCGGGGAGCCGGGGTTTCAGCCCATCGTCAAAAGGCTCCGCAACCTGGGTCCACTCCTGGTGGCCATGAAAGAGGGCCGCCTCCAGGAAGTCGCCCCGGAGGTGAGGGCGGACCAGATTTCCCTGTGCCTGGCCCTGGTCACCGGCCCCGGCGGCCCCAAGCAGCAGAAGGGCTATCCCTGGTCCCTGACCAATGGGGAGGTCCTGGAGATGGATTTCGATTATTTCGAGAAAAAGAAGATCACCGTCATCCCGTCGGCCATGGATTGCACGGAAGAAGGCGTCTTCAAGTCTGACGGCTCCCGGGTGGCCTACCTGGTGGCCAACGCCACGGTGAAGGCGGGCCAGAAGCGGGGCCAGGTGGTGGAAAGCCTGCGGCAGCGGCTGCTGAACGCGTTTGACCAGGGAAAAATCCGGGTGATCCCCCGGGAGAACGACCAGGGTAACCGGTTGGCATTAAGACGGGACATCGGGCTGCATTATCAAAAAGCGGAGTTGTTGGCGCCTGGGGATATGTAGCGAACCTTGGGTTTGTCCGGAAAAGATTCACCACAAAGACACAAAGACACAAAGACACAAAGTTACACAGAGATAATTTTTATTTTTGGCGGCGAGCCGCCAAAAATAAAAATTATCTCTGTGCCTTTGTGGTAAAATCTTTTTATAACTCCACCACTTCGGGCGTCAGGGCCTGCCCCATGAAGAGGCTGGCCAGTTGCTGGAACCTGGGCGTGAGGTCGGTGGTGAGGTAGCGGCGGCTGCCGCTTCGGCTGAGGCGGGTTTCCATTTCCGGGTGTCGTTGCAGATAATCCACTAATTTGGCTGCAGTTACTTTACCGGAGCAGATCAGTTCCAGGTTGTCCCCCATAAGGGCCCGGACCTGGTCTATCAAAATGGAGTAATGGGTGCAGCCCAAAATCAGGGTGTCCACCCGGGCCGCCTTCAAGGGCGCCAGGTAGCGCTTGAGAATCATGTCCGTGCCTTCCCATTCCTGCTCCCCGGATTCGATGAGAGGCACCAGTAAGGGGCAGGCCTGCTGCACCACTTCCACTTCGGGGTCCAATTTCTTCAGCTCGATATCGAAAGACCGGGAAGTCACGGTGCCTTCGGTGGCCATGACGCCGATGCGCTTGCCCTGGCTCCGGGCCAGGGCCTCTTCCGCGGTGGGAATCACTACTCCCAAAACTCGGCGTTCGGGATAATGGATCGGCAAATAAATCTGTTGGATGGTGCGCAGGGCCTTGGCCGAGGCCGTGTGGCAGGCCAGGATGATGAGATTACAGCCCTGACGGAATAAAAAATCCACCGCCTGGGCGGTGAAGCGGACCACCACTTTATCCGAACGGGTGCCGTAAGGGATACGGGCATTGTCCCCCAGGTACAGATAATCGTACTGGGGTAGGGCCTGCAAAAATTCCCGCAGGACCACTAGCCCGCCGAAACCAGAGTCGAAGACACCGATCATCTTCTTTAATGCAGAGGCGCTTAGGGCCGCAGCCCCTCCCGCAACCTCCTCCCCCAACCCTTTTTTGTTTAGGGTTGCTTCAGTTGAGTATCTGTAACACGCTTCTCTTTGGGAGGAAATTCTTTTTCGAAAATCTCCAGTTCATCTTTTTCTATGGCAAAAACCTTATCTTCATAAAACTTGCCGGAAATCCCATTCAGACCGCCATCATAAAGCTCCAAGGCCATAAATTCCTCAAAATTTCCACCCGATGATGTTTGAATCCCATATTCCTTGGCGTTTACAAAGCCAAAGCGATGATAATAATTCGGGTTTCCGAAAATAATTATGGCCTTATATCCCAACTGCTTTGCCTTGGCGATAGAATAATTCATTAATAAAGAACCAATCCCTTTTCCTTGATAAGCTGGTAATACTCCAATCGGCCCCATACACAGGACTTCAAATTCATTATTTTCATCATTGATTAATTTTGCTTTTGAATAGATTATATTGCCGACGATATTATCATCATCACATGCAACAAAAGACAATTCATTTACAAATGCAGGTACTTGTCTTATTTTATGAACCAGCAGATGTTCATCACATCCAGGTTTATATACATTCCAAAATGCTTCTCTTGTCAGATATTCAACATTTCGATAATCAATTTGTTCTTCCAATCTAATTGATATGTTCATCTCATCTCCTTCTGTAAAATAAGCAACATATAGATTACGTTGTTGCAATACTATTGTTCAAAAATGCTTTATTCCGATAGTCTTAGCAAAGTCCCCCGCTGCAACGCCGAGCTCAAAGTGTAATGCACCAAGGCGTAACAAACGCACAAATATATCACGCTTAGGGAGAAGCCGTAAAGCAGGGGATGGGGGTAGTGCAGGGGGAAGCCGTAGAAGTGCCGGAAATATTCCAAAAAATAGGTCAGGGGGATGATTTGGGCCAGTTCCTGGACCCCCGGGGGCAGAACGCTCACCGGATAGTAGAGACCGCATAAAAGGAGCATCAGGTAGGAGAAGGCCCAGGCCGCGACTTCGGCCCGCTGCCCGAACCAGAGCACCAGGGCCAGGACTAAAGCGCCGATGATGGCCGCGCTCAGAAACATTCCCGCCAGGAAAATGAGTAAACCCATGGCCCCGGGCCGGCTCAGGTCCATATCAAAGAGCCACATGCTGAGTAAACCCATGACCACA
>JACRIK010000024.1 GCA_016235865.1 Planctomycetota bacterium
AAAATAACCAGGAAAGTAGTCAGCGGAGAGAGAAAGCTGGCGATTACGACCAACTAAGTGGTTAGGCCGTAAAGTTTCTGTTAGTAAAATCACTGTTTACCGCTTAGTGCGGTTCTGTAAAAGTGTTTTTGGACATGCTCTGTAGCCCGCCTACGGCGAGGTCTAAGATGTATGTGATGTAGCGGTGGCATTTATGCTACTCCTCAAGCGTCATTCCCGTGCAAACGGGAATCCAGGATTAAATTGTCTGGATTCCCACTTTTGTGGGAATGACAATAGAGGGGGGTCTTTGTGAACTCAGTGTCCTTTGTGGTGAGTTATACGTTTAGTGTCGTGGTAAAGTCCACGATTCTCCTGGCAATGTTGAGTCCAGTTACCTTTTCCAGTCCCTCAAAGCCCGGAGAGGCATTGACCTCCAAGACCAGCGGCCCATTCTTTGTTCTCATTATGTCAATCCCGGACAGTTTCAACCCCAGCGCCCGGGTGGCATTAATTGCTAACTGCTTTTCTTGAGCGGTGATAGCTACTTTCTTAACCGAGCCGCCTTGATGGATATTACTGCGGAAGTCGCCCTTAGCCGGTGTCCGTTTCATTGCGGCAATTACTTCATTATTAAGCACTAATACCCGGATATCTTCGCCCTTGGTTTCCTTGAGATACTTTTGTAGGATGATATCAAATCCGATAGCCCAGACCGCGGTCAGGATGGAATCTACCGATGCGATGTTCTCGCCCAGCATCACGCCCTTGCCCTGTGACCCGCGGAAGAGTTTCAGCACTACGGGCAAGCCGCCTAATTGTTTTATGGCATTCTTGACTGTGGTTGGATTGTGGGGAACTTGTGCTGAGCGCAACGTGCGAAGCATGAGCGTTGCAGGTACCGGAATGCCGGATTTGGCCAGTATCTGCAGGGACAGGAATTTGTTCTTGGCGTAATCGAGCGACCGGGCGGAATTAAGCATGGGCTTGCCCATGAATTCCAGCTGATGCGCCACCAGCAGGGCATAGTCAATGCCGATAATGCCGATGCGCGGGATGACGATGTCAAAGGAGGACAGGTTCAGCGTCTTGTGTTGTGCGTCATGCGTTGTGCGTCGTGCGTCATGTGTCATGCCGAGGGAGATATCGCATTCCAGCGGGTTGACGACCACTGCCTTATGGCGCAATTTGAGCGCCTCAGCCACCAGCCGCTGGGTGGAGTAGTAGTCCTTGCCGCGGGATAAAATAAGTATCTTCATATTATCTGTGTTAATCTGTGTTTATCTGTGGTTGCATTTCTATACCACCGTATGTTTCTTCCATTTCTCCAGCGTCTTTGGATAATCAGTCCGGTAATGGACGCCCCGGGATTCCTGCCTGAGCCGGGCCGATTGGGTCAAGAGGCGCGCCAGGATGAGCATATTCTGGACCTCCCAGCCCTGGGGCGTATTGAATTCGTTGAGCAGGCAATACCCGGACCAGTAATCAATCTTGGCCAGGGCTTGTTTCAGACCGTCGGCCGTGCGCTCCAGGCCGACATTATACCACATCAGACTCTGGAGCGAGTTCCTGAGGTCCGGGATATCGACCTCAATATGCGGATGCTTGGGCGGAATATGCCACCCGGTGCGCTCCAGTAGGTGCTCCTGACCATTGCCTTCGCCAAAGGGGTTATTACGCCGGAAACTGATATGGCTGGGTGAAATCGGCTTGTCCGATGATATCTCGTCTGATGCGGTTGCGCCGGCCAGGTAGCCGATGACCAGCGATTCCAGCAGTGAATTACTGCCCAGCCGATTGGCGCCGTGGAATGAGGACGAGGCGCATTCGCCGGCCGCAAAGAGGTTCCTGATGCCGGTGTGTCCGCGTAAGCCAATCTTGATGCCGCCGATCAGGTAGTGGGCGCTGGGCCGGACAGGAATCATATCCTTCTTTACGTCGATGCCGAAGTCGCGGCAGAGTTTGCTTAAGGATGGGAACCGTTTTTCGATGAAGGCGGCTGATAAATGCTTCAGGTCCAGATAGACATTGGTGTCCTTGGTCAGTTTCATCTGGTTGATGATGGCGCGCGAGACCACGTCGCGCGGCGCCAGTTCGGCCAGCGGGTGATAGTCGGTCATAAACCGTTTGCCGGATTTATCGCGCAGGATGCCGCCTTCGCCCCGGACCGATTCGGAGATGAGCAGCCGGCTGGCCCCGGCCACATAGAGCGCGGTCGGATGGAACTGGATGAATTCGATGTCCTGGAGTTGCGCGCCCTTGCGATAGGCAATACTTAATCCGTCGCCGGTTGTCACATCCGGATTAGTGGATTCGCGGTAGAGTTGTCCGGCGCCGCCCGAGGCGATGATGGTCTTTTTGGCCCAGATGACCGATGTCTGTCCGGTTTTCTGGCTGTATATCAGCGCGCCGCAGCATTCATTGGGCCTTTCGGGGCAGGTGAGGATGTCTATGATAAATGTATAATCCAGGGCAGTGATGTTGGGTATTGATTTTACTTTCTCCAGCAGGGTTTGGTGGATGTTCTTGCCGGTGGCATCGCCGCCGGAATGGAGGATGCGGGCCAGTTTATGGCCGCCCTCACGGGTCATGTCCGGGCCGTCGCTTTTGCGGTCGAACTTGACGCCCCAGGCAATGAGCTGCCGGACCAGCGGGATGCCGCGCCTGATTATTTCCTTGACAATATGCGGGTCGGACAGTCCGTAGGAATGCTCGATGGTATCGGCAATGTGCGACGAGACCAGTTTGGGCTGGTCAATCTGGGATGCGATGCCGCCCTGGGCGTAGTAGGTATTACATTCGGCCAGCGAATTCTTACTGGCCAGGATGACATTATGGGTCTTGGATGATTCGATGGCGGCCCTCAAGCCGGCCATGCCGCTGCCCACGACCAGCACATCGGTGATGAACGAGGGCAGTTTGTTGGTATCGAAGGAAATAAGGTATTCGGGCGATTTCATAATTAAAGATTAAAATAAAGACAGAGGAAGGTCAAGCTAAAATCAGTAATAAAGACCCGGCTTTGGTTAGAGTGAGTCCTCGAACAGCTTGGTGCTCTTGAAGAGCGAGCCGTCGTTGTAACTGGCAATCAGGGCATTGACCACGCCCGGGTCGAATTCCTTGCCGCTTTGGTGCTCAATCTCGGTCAGGGCGTCCCGGATGGGCAGGCCGATGCCCTTGACGCCGCCCCGGGTGACCAGGTTGTCCAGGGTGTTTGATACGCTGACAATCCTGGCAATCAGCGGCAAATCCTTAATCTGGTAGGGGAATCCGGTGCCGTCAATCCGTTCGTGGTGGTATTTGATGGCCGGTAGGACGTCGCCCAAATCCGGTATCTGGCTCAAGAGTTTCTCGGCGGCGTAGATGTGTTCCTCCTTGGCGGTCGAGGTGGCGGCCAGCTTGCCGATATCGTGCAGCAGGGCGGCCAGCTGGACCTGGGAGATTTCATACGGAGTCATGCCCAGATGCTGGGCAATAGCCGAGGCGTAATTGGCCACCCGTTCGGAATGGCCCTGGATGCTCATGTCCTTCATCTCAACGCTGGAGACTAAGACCTTGACCATGGACATCAGGATGCGTTTTGATTTATCCGAGGCCATAATGGAGACCATGGCCAGCCCGGCCTGGATGCCGATGGCGCTGGCGATTTCCAGGTCGTCTTCATTGAACGGCTTGTCCAGCGAGATGTTTTCCAGGTACAGCACGGCGTCATAGCTGGGCATCTTGATGACCGGCACGCAGATGGCCGAGCGGATGTCGCCCGAAGCGATACTGTCGCTGGAGGAAAACCGGCCGTCCAGCATGGCGTCCGAGGTGAGAATCGGGCGGGTGTATTGGATGACCCTTTTTACGATGGTCTTGCTGACCTTGGGTATTTGGGCCGCCAGTTCCTTGGGCCAGGCGGCCATGGATGAAATCTTGTCGGTCTTTTTCTCCAGTAGGATGAAATATCCGGTCTTGGCCCGGGTGGCGACCGAGGCGAATTTAACGATGCGCTCGACCATCGGGGTTAGGCTCTTTTCGGTGGCGATGATGCGGGCGATTTCGTAGATGTTGGTCAGGTGCTTGGATGAGAGTTTCTTGCCGATGAAATTGGCCCCGTGTTTCTTTTCCTCCTCCTCGTCCAGGTTTATTTCCACGGTATCGCCGCCCACGCTGGAGCCTTCTTTTTCATCCGGCGGGGCGGGGGTGAATTTCACCTGTCCGGCCGGCGCGGCATCAGATTCCTCGGCTATGTATTCAAAGTAACTGTTGCCGATGGTGATGTTGGTGCCGTTGATGAGTTTTTCGCCGTCGCCTTCCGGCGTGGGTTTTATTTTAAGGCCGTTTAACAGCGTGCCGTTGCGGCTATTCAGGTCCCGGATATAGTATTCGCTGCCTTTGGTGAATATCTCAACATGGTGGCGGGAACACTTGACGTCGCCGTTCAGGACCAGATTGTTCTTGGCATCGCGGCCGATGACGAATTTGTTGCCGCCGATGAATTCCACCTTTACCTCTCCGATAATCTTCTTGTCCGGGCCATTGACCATTTTAAGGGACGGCATATTTTAAACCTCCGGGTTGGTTATTCGTCCATCCACTAAATGTATCATCCGGTGCGACCACCGGGCGATATTTTCATTATGGGTGACTATTACAAATGTCTTGCCTTCCTGTCTATTTAATTCGGATATTAAATTCTGGATTTCCAGGGTGGCGTTGGTGTCAAGATTGCCGGTCGGCTCATCGCACAGGATTATTTCCGGGTCGGTCACCAGGGCCCGGGCAATGGCCACCCGCTGCTGTTCGCCGCCGGAGAGCTGGTTGGGCCGGTGGAAGACCCGCTCGGTCAGGCCCAATTTGGCAATCAATGACTTGGCTTTGTCTTTGAGGGCATGGCGCCGGATCTGCCAGCCCAGGATGGAATTAGATATCATGTGGGGCAACAATATGTTTTCCAGTATATTCAGTTCCGGGACCAGGTGATAGAACTGGAAGATGAAGGCGACTGAGGAATTCCGCAGCCGGGCCTGTTCCGCGCCGGGCAGTGTATAGAGGTCTTTATCCCGGAAGAGCACCCGGCCCGAGGTGGGCCGGTCCAGCAGTCCCATAATATGCAGCAGAGTGCTTTTTCCCGCGCCGGACGGTCCGGCAATGGCCAGTATCTCGCCGGCCTTAATGTCCAGGGAAATATCTTTCAGTATTTCCAGCGTCCGGCCGTCGGCCTTAAAGGAGCGCGAGATGTTTTCTATTTTAAGTATATGGGGTCCAGCCATGTTCTACCTTTCCCATCCCCGCCTTAGCGGGAGAGCTATTCATATCTTAATGCATCAACCGGATTCAAGCGGGCCGCTTTTATGGCCGGATAGATGCTGAATAATAAACTGACTGACACCGTGGCAATAATGATAATTACAATGGTCGGGTAACTTATTTCCGAGGGTATCCTATCCAGGTAATAGATATCCGGCGGGAAGAGTTTCCACCCGCTGTGCTTATAGATAAAATCCTCCACGTGGTTAAGGTTGGCGGCCAGGGAATAGCCGGCGATAACGCCGAGCAGGCTGCCGACGAATGAAATCAAGAAACCCTGCCAGAGGAAGAGCCACATCACGCCGGATGGCCGGCCGCCCAGGGATATCAGCACGCCGATGTCTTTGGTCTTTTCCACCACCCGCATGGTTAGTAGCGCCAGGATATTAAAGGCGGCCACGATGACGATAAAGAACAGCAGGAAGGCATTGATGTTTTTCTCGGTGGCCACGGCCCGGAGCAGCGTCTGCTTTTCTTCTTCCCAGGTTTTTAACTGGAATACGCCGAACGGTTTTAACGCCTCGTCAAGCCGGGCCCGGACCTGTTCCACATCGCGGTAGTCCCTAATGGCGATGCATATTTTGGTCACGCCGTTGGGAATGCCCAGGAAATCCTGGGCGGTTTTGAGCGGGATGTAAACATTGCCGTCATACTCGAACATGCCGGTGCTGAACCGGCCGACTATCTGGAAGTTCTGGTGCACCGGAGAGGTTATCAGCGCATGTAATTTAAGCGAGGTCAAGGATATCGTCCGGTCGGTCGAGGCGGCCAGATGGTTGCCGGCGATGGCCGGCTGCAGTCCGCTGTCGGTTTTATCCGGGAAATCGAGCGGTGTGCCGTGGAGCAGGTATTTCTCGTATTTATTGACCTGGTTTTCCATCCGGGGCTCGATGCCGATAATCTGGACGAAGTTCAGGCCGCCGCCCAGTAGCGCGCCCCATTCCAGGCGCGGGGCATAGGCGACCACGCCGTCCACCTGCTTGATGGCCTCCATTACCTGCGGGGCGTCGTCTATGAAATAACTCTCCTGGCTGGTGACATTAAGATGGGCCGTGGTGCCCTTGATGCGTTCCAGCATCTCGCGCGAGAATCCGCCCATCACCGAGGTGACCACTATCAGCGCCATCACGCCGACGGCAATGCCGCCGATGGCCAGGAATATTATCTTCCGGCTCAGGAGATACCGCCAGGCCAGGAATAACTTATACATAATCCGTAAATTATATAATATTCCTGAAAAGTAAAGAAATATTCGTTGACAGAATGTGACGGATATTATATCTTGTTATCCAGAGTAAAGGAGTTAACAATTATGGAATCCGTGAAGAATGATAACATGTCAAAGCCTAAGAGTAGGTTAAGTTTCTGGTTGTCTGTAATCTTTGGTGTCGGTCTGGCCTTGAGCGTCCTGCTTAACATCATTCTTTTCATTATGGTGGTAGCCAAATTCTCCACTATGTCCGGGTTCCAGGATTTACAAGACCGGAGATACCGTGAACGGGTGGTGGGCGGCGAGACCGGATCCGATAATAAGATTCTGCTCCTGCCGATTAGCGGGGTGATTATGTCCGGCGGCGAGAGTTCCGGTTTCTGGGGCGCCGCGTCAGACCCGGTCCAGACCGTGCGCGATGTCCTGAAAAGGGCGGAAAGCGACAGGTATGTCAAGGCGATTATCCTGGACATCAACAGCCCGGGCGGCGGCGTGACCGCTTCCGATAACATCCACCGGGAACTCAAGCGGTTCAAGGCCAAACGGCCGGACGTGATTATCGTTTCCTATCTGGGTGAAGTGGCCGCTTCAGGCGGGTATTATGTGGCTATGCCGAGTAACCGGATTGTGGTGCACCCGACCTCGATTACCGGCAGTATCGGAGTGATTGCTTCAATGCTTAATGTCGAAGGGCTATTCCAGAAAATAGGCCTGAGGTCAGAGGTTATCAAATCAGCCGATAAGAAGGATATTTTTTCCGGCACCCGGCCGATGACCAAAGAGGAACGGGCTATCATGCAGGCCATGATAGACGAAATGTATCATCGGTTCGTCGGCATAGTTGTTGAGGGCCGGCCGAACCTGACCCGATCGGAGATTCTTAAACTGGCGGACGGGCGGATTTATACCGGTGAACAGGCCGTAAAGAACGGGCTGGCCGATGAATCAGGCGACCGCGAGGATGCCTTTGAGGCGGCCAAGAAATTGGCCAAAATTGCCGATGCCCGGCTGGTCCAGTATCAGAAACGCCACGATTTCTGGGAGATATTCGAAGCGGCGGCCTCGTTCCAGCCGCAAGGCCTTAATGACAATATTAAGAGTATTCTTCTGGAGCGGAATACTCCCCATTTATTATATCTTTGGCAGATGGAGTAGTGTGTTATTATGCTGAAATTAGGCGATATACTGGTTGAGGCCAAGTTACTGACCAATGAGCAGCTCAAGACCGCCCTGGACTATCAGAGGAAAACCGGTCTGAAATTAGGCGAGGTGCTGGAGAAACTGGGTTTCGTCTCCGAAGACGAAATCCTGGCCTGCCTGGCCAACCAGCAGAGCATGGAAATAGTCAATCTCAAGAATATCATTGTTCCCAATGCCCTGGTCAAGAAGATACCGCTGCAGTTAATAGAGAAATACAATATTATTCCCATCGGCATCAAGGGCGAAACCCTGACCATCGCCACCAGCGACCCGACCGATTATGAAGCGGTCGAGCAGGTCCAGTTATTGACCGACCTGAAAGTGGATATGGTCCTGGCCACCACCACAGAGATAAAGGCTTCTATCCGGGATGTGTTCCAGCCGGCGCACCAGAAGGCCAAGGAAAAGGACGATATCCTGCAGGAATTATCAGACGCTCCAAAGAACAAGAAAAAGCCGGCCAATAGCGATGAGATATTAAATCATCCGCTGACCCGGCTTCTGATAGAGAAGAGGATTATTACCGAAGAGGAGATACGAAAAAAGACAGAAGAATAACCCCTGCGCTGTGCGTTATGGGCTATAAAAATGAGAGAAACTAACAACATTCGCGAAGGGGGCCGAAATCTGCCGGGGAAAGACAGGTCTCGCCAAGACAACGGGAATCTCTGAACCTGGCAATTGGTCCCCACCTGAACATAAATGGTTTCTTTTCTTAATGCCCGGACGGCAGAGGCGGGGGTTTTTAGTTGCTCATACAAACATCGTGATATCATTTCGCACTATAGATGCATAAAGTTGTGATTATCGGTACCGGTCAGGTCGGTCAGACAGTGGGTTACCTATTAAATCATTCCGGCAAATATAAAGTAGTCGGGGTTTGGGACCGAAAATTAAATAATGCCCGGCAGGCCACAAGGTTTATCGGCAATGGTGCCAGGATTTATAGAGACAAGGCAGCGGCGGTCCAGCCGGCTGATATCATCTTTATCACCACGCCGGACGGCGCCATCCAGGATGTCTGCCGCGCGATTTTCTCAGGCGGGCGCATATACCGCGATAAAATTGTCATCCATTGCAGCGGCAGCCAGCCATCTGATATTCTTAAGAGTGCCATGCAGCACCATAACGTGCACATTGCATCGCTTCATCCAATGCAGACCTTCGCCAATAAACCGGAAACAGTCCGGAGTTTCAAAGGGACTTATTGCGCCTATGAAGGCCAGCGTAAGGCCATGCCGATAGTCCGGAATATCATCAGCGCCTTGGGCGGAAAACCAGTCGAGATTAAGGCCAAGGATAAGACGCTCTATCATATCGGGTGCGTCTTTGCCTCTAATTACCTGGTTACCCTGATAAAAGCATCGCAGGACTTCATGAGGAAGTGCGAATTTAAGGACAAGGATATATTGCAAGCCATCCGGCCACTGGTTGATTCAAGCATTAAGAATATAATGACCATCGGTCCGGCCTCGGCGCTGACCGGTCCGATTAGCCGGGGCGATGTGCTGACTATAAAGAATCACTTGAAGGCAATCAGGAAAAATATGAGGCATTATCTGCCTTTATACCGGGAACTAGGCCGGCATACGGTGTGGATTGCCTTGGATAAGAAGAGCATTAATAAATCGCAGGGGCGGCGATTGAAAAGGGGGTTGAGATGAATATCATTTTAGTCGGTTTCCGGGGCACGGGCAAGACCAGCGTGGGCGAATTATTGGCCCGGGAAATAAAATGGAAGTTTGTCGATGCGGATCAGTATATCGAGAAACGCTACGGTTTTATGATTGCCGAACTGTTCGAGAAACAGGGCGAGTCGTTGTTTCGGATGCTGGAGTCTGATGTGATAAATGAGCTGTGCAAGCTGGATTCGCACGTCATTGCGGCCGGCGGCGGGGCGGTCCTGAAATATAAGAACGTTAAGAATCTCAAGCGCAATGGCATGGTTTTTCTTCTGGAGGCGGATTGCGACGTGGTTTACCAGCGGATTATGAAGGACGACAAGGCCGGCAAAACCAGGCCGCGGCTGACCAGGAAAAACATGTATGATGAGATAAAATCGCTCATGGAATTCCGGGTGCCATACTATAAGCAGGCAGCTGACTACACCATCAACACTACAAAGTCAAATCCCAAGGGCGTGGTTCATAATATCTGCGAGATTTTGAGAACCAAATCCATCATTCCGTATACAACCGATTAATATGGGATATCCGAAAATAGCCGATGTTTTCACGGCCTTTCCCAGGGCAAGGCAATATCGTTTATTAAGGGACAAGGTTTCAGGCATTCCCAAACCGCGCAATGTCCTGCAATGCGCTGATAAGAAACGGGAACCGGAATTGGAGAAGATAACCGAGAAATTCATTTACTACCTTTGGGCTGAACAGCCGCTTAAAGGGCTTACCTATCGGACTTCGGATGATAAAGAAATCAGGATAGTCTCTTCGGGACTGTGGAATTCCAGCCCGGGCCCTGATTTTACCGAGGCAAGGTTTTATATCGGCGGGAAATTATACCAGGGCGACGTGGAGATGCATCTCTATTCCTCGGACTGGTATTATCATAAGCATCACCTGGATAACCGCTATAATAATCTGGTTCTTCATATCACGCTTTGGGATGATGCGCAGAAGCCCATCAGGTTGAACAACAAGAAAGAAGTGTCCCAGGTTATCCTGGCGCCGCTCCTGCGGGATAAATTGGAGGATATTGACAAGCTTCTGGAACTTGATGTCTCAATAAATCAGGGACAGTATTTTACCGCACCGGGCCGGTGTCATTCATTGATTAACCGGGCAATTCCCCAAAAGACCGCTTCCTTCCTGGAAGGCGCCGGCGAGTCGCGAATGCTGCGCAAGATGGAAAATCTGGCCGGGCGATTAGAGAGATTTAATAACGACTACGAAGAGGTGTTATACCAGGGGATAATGGGCGCGTTGGGTTACCGGAATAATCAACTCCCGTTCCTGCAACTGGCTGAGAACGTGCCGTATAAGAGAATAAAGCAAATCATTAAACAGTATCCAGTGGATAAGAGACCGTTGGTTATTCAATCCGCATTGCTTAATGTTGCCGGGCTTACGCCGGAGATTCCGGATAATTTCACTGAGCCGGCAAGATATTATCTTAAATGCTTGAATGAGTTTGCCGATTTGTCAGATGGTTTAAAAAGAATAGGATTGGACTGGCAGATACCTGGTGGCCGGCCGGCTAATTCTCCATGTCGCCGGATAGCCGGAATGAGTTATCTCCTGACTAAAGAGCCGTCTCTACTTGACGGAATAATCAAGATTATAACCAATCAGCCAGACATCAGAAAAGAGTTGATTGGATTACTCTCTGTTCCGGCTACAGGCTTCTGGGCAACACATAGCACCTTTGATAGCAAGCCGTTTACCAAAGAATACGCCCTGATTGGCAAGGAGCGGGCGGATGCGATTATCCTGAACGTGGTTATCCCGCTGGTATGGCTCTATTCCCAATCCGAGAAGAATAACGCCTTACAGGAGGCGGTACTGCGACTCTATCGCTCGTATCCTAAGCTGATGGAGAATTATTACACCCGTTTTATGAAGCAGCGTCTTTTTAAGTCAGACCCGAAACTCTATTTAGGTGCGGTTAATACCGCTTCAACCCAGCAGGGTTTGATAGAGATATTTACTGACTTCTGCAAAAAAGGCTACGAGGGCTGTGAGCACTGTGGTCTGCTGGAATGGCTCAAGAACTAATCTGTAGCTCTATTTGTATTTTTTCCATCTCCTATGGAACCAAATCCATTGTTCCGGCGCCCGGCGGATTATCTTTTCTATCTCCGAAAGATATAGCTGGGTTAGTTGTTTGATATCTTCATCCTTATTGCCGCTCGGCTGGAATCGGACCGGCTCTTTGACGCTGATGGTGTAGTGAATCCGGAATCTGGTATCCTGCTCGCTGTCAGCCCCGTTAGAAGCGTCTAATCGCGATGGGGTAGATCTACTTGGAATATTATGGCTTTGGTTGTGTTCGCTTCTAACGGGGTCATAGTGTACGCCGTAAGGGATTAGCGGCGCGCCGGTTTTGAGATGCAGGTTGGCCGGGCCCCACATGGCCGGCGCGGTTCGGCCGAAGAATTCCGCGTCCACGCCCTCGTCACGGCCGGTTTGGTCAATGAGCATAATTACCGCCTCGCCTCTATTAAGCGCCGCTTCGCAGTGCCTGATAGCGCCTTTGGTCGGAATGATGTTAACTTTACAGCGCAGGCGGAATCGGTTCATCATGTTGTTTAAGTAGGGATTGACGTATTGGAATGCCACCAGGTTTATCGGGAAGCCCTTTTTAGCCAGCTCGTTTATGCCGATCTCCCAGTTGCCCAGATGGCCGGAAATCAGGAGTACTCCGCGGTTTTCTTTTAAAGCCCGGTCTATTACCTCGGTGTTCTCAAATCTGATGTGTTTCTTGTCAGAAAGGTGGATTAATCTGTCCATATAGAGCATGTGTACGAATGACAGGGCGAAATATTCAAATGTCCTTCGGGCCAACTGGTATGCCGCGTCTGGTGTTGTCACTACCGGAGGTTTAGCCAGTTGAATATTTTCAATTGTTATATTCCGGTATTTCCCGGCCAAGCCATAGCCGAATCTGACTGTATTTATGACCAGCGAGGTGGCAATTTCATACGGCAGGGCGGTCAGGAAGAAAGCCAGCCAGCGGAAGATAAAATACTCGCCCCAAAATATCAGGCCCTTGGGGACCGGCACCCGGCGCCAACTCTGTAAGTTCATATTAAATCAAGTATACAGTAGCCAGTAAACAGTAGACAGGAATAAATTAGCAAATCTATACTCATAATCAACTTATCTATTTCTTTTTATTGACCAGGCGGTCTTTATAGTATTATCTATTAGGGATGATAGAACTGGATTTCAATAATATACTCTATAATGTTTTAGGTCCGTCGCACAGTATCGGCGAGCCGGAACTGTATAACGCCATCAAGGATAATGCCCGTATCTGCCAGGAAATCCAGGATGAACGCAAAGAGCATAAGCACGCGTTCTTGGATTTGCCGTATCAGGATGTCGCTGGAATACTCTCCTTTGCCCGCGCCAATGCCAAGAAATACGAGAATATCGTGGTTCTGGGCATCGGAGGTTCGGCATTAGGCGCCCGGACATTGTTTGAGGCGTTAAAGCCGCCGTTCTATAACCTGATGAGCGCCAAACAGCGTCAGGGGTTCCCATGGCTGTTTATTCTTGATAATATTGATTCGGCCGAGACCAAGGCGTTGTTTCAGGTCATCAATCCCAAGAAGACGCTTTTTAATGTGGTTAGCAAATCAGGCGAGACCACCGAGACCATTGCCTCCCTGCTGGTTACTTTAGGGATATTAAAGAAGGCAGTGGGTAGGAGTTATCGCAAAAATCTGGTGATTACCACTGACAAGGGCAAGGGATTCCTGCGTCGGCTGACTGACCAAGAAGGCATAACATCATTTAATACGCCGGATGATGTCCAGGGACGTTATGCAGTCTTGAGCTCGGTGGGATTACTGCCGGCCGCCCTTATCGGCATTGATATAAAGAAAATATTAAAGGGCGCCGCGTCTGTGGACAATATGGTCAAGACATCCGGCCCGCAAATCAATCCGGCCTACATCTCGGCTCTGGTGAATTTTATCTATGACCGCGAGAAGAGCAAGAATATCCTTGTTATGATGCCGTATTCGGCACAGCTCAAGGCGTTTGCCGAGTGGTTCAGGCAAATCTATCCGGAGAGCTTGGCTAAGCGCTATGACCGGGATAATAAAGAGGTCTATACCGGCCCGACCGTGATGAATGCCCTGGGCGCGACTGACCAGCATTCCCAGATTCAGTTATACAACGAAGGCCCGAATAATAAGTTGATTGTGTTCGTGGAAGTGGAGACAACCAAGGATAAACTCATTATGCCAAAACTGGATGATGAGAGCAGCTCGTTCCTGGCCGGCCGGTCCTTGCATGAATTGATGATGATTGAAAAGAAAGCCACTGCTTATGCCTTGGTCCAGTCCCGGCGCCCGAATTACACCATCCGGCTTAAGGAAATCTCCGAGGAGAGCATCGGCGCATTATTATATTTCTGCCAATTGGTTACGGCCTATGCCGGCAAGCTCTATAAGGTTAATCCGTATAATCAGCCGGGAGTGGAAGCCGGCAAGCGCGCTACCTTCGGTTTGATGGGCAAAAAAGGATATGAAAAAGAGGTGGCGGATGTTATCAACACGGTAACCAAAGATAAACGCTGGATAATGAGAATGTAAGCGTAGAGCGTTGAGCGTATAGCACATTCGCTGCGCTCAGTGTAAACTCCGAGCGTAGAGCGCAAGACGCATGAAGAGAAGGATGAAATTATGAAAAAAGTAGTTATTACCCACGCCAAGCGCACACCCATCGGTAAATTCCTGGGCGCATTTGCCAATACTACAGCCGTTGATTTGGGCGTTACGGCCGTAAAAGGGGTGCTGGCCGAATCCAAACTTGACCCGAAACTGGTTGAGGAAGTAATCATCGGCAATGCCCGCCAGGCCGGGAATAAACCCAATCCGGGCCGGCAGGTGAGTTTCTTCTCCGGTATCCCGCAGGAGACACCGGCCTATACGGTCAATAAGGCCTGCGGCTCGGGCTTGAAGGCAATCATCCTGGCTTATCAGTCAATAATGCTGGGCGACACCGAGATTATCGTGGCCGGCGGCACGGAGAATATGTCCCGGGTGCCATTTATGCTGGAAAAGGCCCGGGATGGTTATCGGCTGGGAAATTCCAAACTCATAGACGGCATGTATCACGACGGACTGCTCTGTCCGCTCTCTAACCTGATTATGGGCCAGACGGCTGAGAATCTGGTTGACAAATATAAAATCTCACGCGAGGAACAGGACCAATTCGCGCTCAACAGCCAGCACAAGTGCGAACAGGCCCGCAAGGCGAATAAGTTCAAGGAAGAGCTCGTGCCGGTAATGATAAAAGAAAAAGGTAAGATGGTTGAATTCTATACCGATGAGAATGCCCGGGACGGCGTAAAAATAGAATCGCTGGCAAAATTAGAGCCGGTATTTAAAAAGGGCGGCACGGTGCATCCCGGTAATGCCTGCGGTATTGCGGACAGCGCGGCCGCGGTATTGGTCATGTCCGAAGACAAGGCCAAGGAATTGGGCTATAAGCCGATGGCGTATATTACCGGTTATGCCACAGCCGGGGTTGACCCGGCATATATGGGCATTGCTCCGGTGCCGGCTATTCGCAAGCTGGAGCAGAAGACCGGGCAGAAACTGGCTGACTTTGATTTGATAGAGCTCAACGAGGCATTTGCCGCACAGGTGATTGCCGATGACCGGGAACTGCATCTGGATATGAGCCGGGTCAATGTCAATGGCGGGTCTATTGCATTGGGGCATCCGATTGGCTCAACCGGTTGCCGGATTGTGGTCACGCTCCTGCACGAGATGCAGAAGCGCAACGCCCAAAAAGGCCTGGCCTCGCTCTGTATGTCCGGTGGAATGGGCATGGCTGTGAGTTTCACACGGTGACCCTGTGGGTCTTGGCAAAATAATATCTGGGAAATACTAATATGAATAAAGAGTTACCTATTACTAAAATAGTCGTTTTTAGAGGTAAGGACATCAGGAAAACAATTTATAATAATGAATGGTGGTTTTCAATAGTTGATATTATTGAGGTATTAACTGGCAGTGACAGGCCCAGAAAATACTGGAATGACCTCAAGAAAAATCTTCTAACAGAGGGCTATTTTGAGTTGTCCGAGAAAATCGGACAACTCAAATTGCAGTCGTCAGACGGAAAATATTATCAAACCGATTGCGCCAATACCGAAACGATGTTTCGTATTATCCAGTCTATTCCTTCACCTAAGGCGGAACCATTCAAACGTTGGCTGGCGCGGGTGGGTTATGAGCGGGTTAAGGAAATAGAAGACCCTGAGATTGCCACCAAGCGAACCCGGGCTTTGTATAAAGCCAAGGGTTACAGCGATGCCTGGATAGAAAAAAGAATGCGCGGTATTGCTATCCGCGAAGAATTAACCGATGAGTGGCAGAAACGGGGCGTTAAAGAAGAAAAAGAATATGCGATTTTGACCGCTGAAATATCTAAGGCCGCTTTTGGCTTGACTCCAAGCCAGTATAAAATAGTTAAAGGACTGAAACGAGAGAATCTGCGAGACCATATGAATGATTTGGAACTGATTTTCTCTATGTTAGGTGAAGCATCTACTACAGAAATAGCCCGAAGCAAAAATCATCAAGGATTTGGTGAGAACAAATATGCCGCCCGGCAAGGTGGTGCGGTGGCAGGTAAAGCCAGAAAAGACCTTGAGAGAAAAAGCGGTAAAAAAGTTGTCTCAAGGCAGAACTATCTGCACCAACCACAAAACAGGAAATTGTTAGATACTGGAAATGAATAAACAACCCGCTCTGTATGTCCGGCGGAATGGGTTTACCCTGACGCCGATGTCTATTGTCGGAATGGCATGGCGGTGAGTTTTGCTACAAAATAGTATATGGACTTTAAATCTAGATTGGCCTATTTTAGAAACAATATTTTAATAATCCTGCTTGTATCGTTGCCCATACCACTTGCCACTCTTGTTTTGCCATCTTTAAGAGTTTTACCTGGGCCAGCCACTGTTGGTGTTTTGGCTGACTTTGGTAATTTTTGCTTAGCAATACCATTTCTATTAACTTTTTTTATATTTAGGTATATTGCGATCCCCTGTCTGATTATCGGATTTATAATCGGTAGAAAAGGTAATATTATTGCGTTGATTGGGTTGGTATTGTTAATTATATGGCTTGGACAGGAAGCATCGTGGCGAGGTACATATAAAATACGAACATGGGCAATGCATAAAGCAGCGGGAAGGTCCGAGCCTATTATTAATGCCCTGAAACAGTTTAAGGAAAAGAATGGCAGTTATCCAGTGGGGTTAGAAGAATTAATTCCGTACCACCTTTCCAATATTCCAGACACTGGAATGAGTCATTATAGAAAATACGAATACACTAAAAAGTCTGAATACCATGAAGCAGGCGGATACGAACTATGGATAAAGACACCTATTGGCGGTATAAACTGGGACGTGTTTGTATACTGGCCATCAGAAAACTATCCAAGTAGAATGAAAGGTGGCTCTGTTGAAAGGATTAGTAAGTGGGCTTATGTTCATGAGTAATTATAGAAATTCCGGTAACGCCACGCCCAAATAGCCCCGGCTGATTTTTAACCTTGAATTCGGGGGACGCCCCTCCTGCGGCAGGCAGGCCAGATGCCGTTCCCGGACATCCCCGACTGAAATGGGGACATCCCCGACCGGAATGGGGACATCCCCAGCCGAGACGGGGACACCCTTTTAAGGATGACTGGGCAGGATTGCCGGGTGACTGAGCAGGTTTGTTGGATGATTGAGCAGGCCTGCTGGATGATTGAGCAGGTTTGCCGGATGACTGAGCAGGTTTGCCGGATGACTGAGCAGGTTTGCTGAATGACTGAGCAGGTTTGCAGAATGATTTTGCAGGTTTGCAGAATGATTTTACAGGTTTGCAGAATGATTTTACAGGTTTGCAGAATGATTTTGCAGGTTTGCTGAATGATTTTACAGGTTTGCAGAATGACTGAGCAGGCTTGCTGGACGGCTGAGCAGGCTTGCTTAAGAGCTGAGCAAGCTTGCTTAAGAGCTGGACAAGTCAGTATAAGAGCTACACAATATAGGTTAAGAGTAACAGCTGGTGATATAACACCTTAATTTTAATGGGTTATCGCAAATCCCCAGAGTCCTGGGGACGCCATACCTAATTATCCCTCACAAAAAACTATCTTTTTCACACCCCCTATAGGGATGGTGAACATACACCGATGATACTGCTGGTGACGTACCTCCGTAGTGCCAGGAGCATACCTCCGTAGCGCCGGGAGCATACCTCTGTAGCGCCAAGAGCATACCTTCGTAGCGTTTGGAATATACCTCTATAGCGCCGGGAGCATACCTTTGTAGCGCCTAGAATATACCTCCGTAGGGCATGGAAGACACCTATGTAGGGCCTGGAATATACCTCTGTGGGATATGGAATGCACCTCTGTAACGCCGGTGACGGACCTCCGTAGCGCCAAGAGTACTACCCCCCACCATACCCCCTCCCCCTGACACAATTTTGTGAGGGATTTTAGTCGAAAATAGGGCTGAAGGTGCTTAGTTTTAGGCCTAAATCCAATGGTTTTAGCAGGTAATTATTGACTATTTGAAGAAGAGGGATACAATTAGTATATGATTCTTAATATCAACCATCGCAATAAACCAGTCAAAGGCACGATTTACCCCCACACCAATGGAATTGGTGTGGGGGTTTACCCGCCCGGAGATAAGTCCATTGCCCAGCGCGCTATTATTCTGGCATCCATAGCCGAGGGGAAAAGCATATTAAGAAATGTTCCTCTTTCGGATGATTGTTTGTCGGTGATTAGGTGTATCAGGCAATTAGGGGTTGAGGTTGAGGTCAGTGAGATTCTTCGCGGAGTTTATCCTGAGCGAGATTCTTCGGTCGCGGAGTTTACACTGAATAAAATGAATGTGCTCCCTCAGAATGACAGAGAGCGAAGGACTCAGAATGACAAAAGGGGCATGATGACAGCAGTGGTTACAATCAAAGGCAGGGGGCTTTATGGGTTGAAGAAATCATCCAAACCTCTGAATGTCGGCGAGTCAGGCACAGCCGCCCGACTCCTGACCGGTTTACTGGCCGGACAGAGATTCCCGTCTGTTATCACCGGGAAAAAAACACTGCTCAATCGGCCGATGAAGCGGGTGATTGAGCCGTTAATTAAAATGGGCGCTAAGATAAAATCTGAAGGCGGCAGATTGCCGCTTCGGATTTATCCATCCGAATTAAAAGGTATTAAATATGTAATGCCTGTAGCCAGCGCGCAGGTCAAGTCCGCCATACTCCTGGCTGGTCTTTATGCGGATGGCGAAACGGTTGTACGGGAGAAGATTCCTACCCGCGACCATACAGAGCGGCTATTGCGGGTGATGGGAGCATCTGTAGACAAAATTGCGAATGGCGAATTGCGAATGGCGAGTTGTAATAACAGTTCATTAAATCGTCTAAACACAGAAATCCCTGGCGATTTTTCGTCCGCGGCTTATTTTATCGCGGCCGGGTTATTGATACCTGGGTCGGAGGTCGTAATTAAGAATGTCGGGCTGAATCCGTATCGGATTGGGTTACTAAAGATTCTGAAGAAGATGGGGGCGAGGGTGTCACAAATCACAAATCACAAATCACAAATCACAAATCCCGAACCCATCGGCGACATCACTGTGAAATATTCTCAACTTAAAGGCGTGAATATTCCTGAAGGAATCATTCCCTTCCTGATTGACGAAATCCCCATTCTTGCCCTGATTGCTACTCAGGCAAAGGGCATAACCGTTATCAAAGGCGCGGGCGAGTTGCGGGTCAAGGAAACCGACCGGATAAAGGCCATTGTTACAGAACTGGCTAAACTGGGTGCTGATATCAGGGAGACGGCGAGCGGTATGATTATCAAAGGGCCGACCAAACTTCAGGGAGCGGCCTGTTCGTCTCATAATGACCATCGGATGGTGATGACGCTGGCCATTGCCGGCCTGATTTCTGAAGGCCGAACTAAAATATCAGGGTTTGAAGTAGTCAATAAATCATTCCCATCGTTTTTGGATTATGCTATATTTAAGAAATCTAACAACAGGATTTAGCTGATTAAACTGATTAATATTTTCCGCTAAATCCGTTTAATCCAGTTGTCTAATAAGTAATTTATGGAGAAATTCCAAACGATTATCATTGGGGGCGGGGCAGCAGGATTAATGGCCGCCATCACTTCGGCCAAACAGGGCTTTAAGACCGCTATTATTGAGAAGAATAAGGCGCTGGGGCGCAAGATTCTGGTTACCGGCAACGGACGCTGTAATCTGACCAATATTGATATTTCACCTGATAAATATTACGGCCAGAATACCAAGTGCCTGCATAGTATCTTTAACCGGTTTTCCTCTAAAGACGCTATGGTGTTTTTTGAGCATCTGGGCGCGCAACTCAAGACCGAGGAGGCCGGGCGGGTATTCCCGGTGACCAACCAGGCATCTACTATCGTTGACCTGCTGATAGAAGAGGTTGAGCGATTAGGAATAAAGGTGCATTTGCAGGAGAGCGTCCGAAATCTGGATTCTCCGCTGGAGTTTACCCCGCTGGATTCCCGCCTACGCGGGAATGACAAGCGGGGCGGGAATGACAGTGGGGGGCGGAACGGCTGGAAGGTGGAGACACACCGCGGCGAGTATCAGGCGGATAATGTTATTCTGGCTGTAGGCGGCCAGAGTTACCCACAGTTAGGCACAACCGGAGACGGATTTATGCTGGCCCATAAATTAGGCCATCGGATTATCGAACCGCGGCCGGCGCTGGTGCCTCTGGAATTAGTCGGTAACTGGTTTCATAAACTCCAGGGCGTGAAATCAGATGTGGAGTTGATATTGACTGCGCAGGGCAAGATTGTGGTTAAAGAAGTCGGTGAACTGCTTTTTACCCATTATGGCATTTCAGGTCCGATAGTGCTTAATATGAGCAGGTTGATAAATACACCTCATAGTGAATTTACGATAAACTTTTTTCCGGGCAATGACGTGGATAAACTTAAGGCATTGCTCTCCAAGCGCTGGCAGGCGCATCCGCAAAAAACACTGGCTAATTCGTTGATTGGTTTATTGCCCAAGAAATTATGTGATGTCCTGACTACAGAACTGAAACTGGCTGACAGGCAAGTCAGTCAATTAACTAAGCAAGACGTGCAGTTTATTGCCGAACGCCTGATTCGTTGGTCGATAGCGGTCAAAAAGCCGCGTCCTTTTGAAGAGGCAATGGTCACCGCCGGCGGCGTGGCTATGGATGAGATTAATACCCGGACTATGGAATCGCTCAAGGCCAAGGGATTGTATTTAGCCGGTGAGATACTGGATATTGACGGTGTTTCAGGCGGTTATAACCTCCAGTTCGCCTGGAGCACGGGCTATATCGCAGGGTTGCAAGGGACAGTGCCGAAAATAGTGAATAACTATAGGGATAATCTTAAATCATTGACGCAGGAACAGAAGGGGTATAAACTGAATTAGATATGGATGAATCATTTAAGATTCGGGATTGGCCGTCATCAGCCCGGCCCAGGGAGCGGCTTCAGGAACTCGGTTCCGGCGCGCTTTCCGATATTGAATTGCTGGCGGTTATTATGGGACGCGGCGTTAAAGGCGGAAATGTTCTTGATATTGCCCAAGACCTGCTTGATAAGTTCAGGTGTCTTAAGGACATTGCCAATGCCTCGGTAGAGGAACTTTGTGAGATTAAGGGCATCGGTCTGGCCAAGGCCACCCAGATTAAGGCCGGACTGGAATTGGGCATACGGGTTGGCAAGCAATCTATATTAGGAACAGACCGGCCCCGTATCCTTGGGTTTACTGATGTGGCAAACCTGCTGGGCGGTAAACTCCGTAATATGAAAAAGGAATCTTTTATCCTGCTGGCTCTTGATACCAGAAGCCATCTTATTAAGGAGATAGAAGTATCCAGGGGCAGCTTGAACGCCAGTATTGTCCATCCGCGCGAGGTGTTTAAGGAGGCAATTTCAGCCAGCGCCGCCTCGGTTATTCTGGTGCATAATCATCCGTCAGGCGATCATGCGCCATCTGATGACGATATTAAACTGACCAAACGCCTGATCGAGGTCGGCAAATTAGTTGACATAGAGGTATTAGATCATATTATTATCGGGGGCGAGGAAGAACCTTATAGCATGAAAAGGAATAAGCTCATATAGCATTATGGAATTGTATAAACAGGGCGCATTAGAAATCAAGAATCTGATTGTCGGTAAGAAGGTTACGGCGCATGAGGTTGTAACTGACTTATTTAAGCACATAGACCAGACCGAACCGAAAATCAAGGCATACCTGACGCTCACCAATAATTCTGCCATACAGCAGGCAGAGAAGGTGGATGAGAAAATAAAGCGCGGTGATAAATTAGGCCGGCTGGCCGGTATCCCGATTGCCATTAAGGACAATATCTGCACTGATGGTATCAAGACCACATGTGGCTCCAAGATACTGGGGAATTTCGTCCCGCCTTATGATGCGCATGTGATAAAGCGTATCAAGGCAGAGGACGGTATAATTATCGGCAAGACCAATATGGACGAGTTTGCCATGGGCTCGTCCTGCGAGAATTCGGCATTCTATCCGACGCATAATCCGCACGATTTAGCGCGCGTGCCGGGCGGTTCGTCCGGCGGTTCAGCCGCGGCTGTGGCTTCTCATATGACTTCTTTGGCTCTGGGTTCTGATACCGGCGGCTCTATCAGGCAACCCGCCTCTTTCTGCGGTATCGTTGGCTTAAAACCCACTTACGGCCTGGTCTCACGTTACGGCTTGATTGCCTTTGCATCATCATTAGACCAGATTGGGCCGATGACCCGAAGCGTCTCTGATGCGGCTTTGCTTTTGCAGGTTATTACCGGATACGATAAACAGGATTCTACCTCGGTTAATGTGCCTGTTCCGGATTATCTAAAAGAGATTGACAAGGATATCAAGGGCATAAGAATCGGTCTGCCCAAGGAGTATTTTGCTGATGGGATTGATAAGGATATTAAAGATTCCGTAAGGCAGGGCATTAAGAAATTGGAGAAGGCCGGGGCGAAGATTGTGGATGTTTCTCTGCCGAATACCGAATACGGTATTGCCACGTATTATATTATCGCGCCGTCCGAGGCATCATCCAATCTGGCGCGCTATGACGGAAGCATTTACGGATACCGGGCTGATGGATGCTCCGGTTTAAAGGATATGCTCAGCCAGACGCGCAGTCAGGGATTTGGTCCGGAAGTAAAGCGCCGGATTATGCTGGGCACCTTTGCGCTCTCCAGCGGATATTATGATGCCTATTATCTTCGGGCGCTAAAGGTGCGGCGGCTCATCAGGCAGGATTTTGATGAGGCGTTTAAGCAGGTGGATGTGATTATCGGGCCGACCTCGCCGATTCCGCCGTTTAAGATAGGGGAGAACATCAATGACCCGTTGAAGATGTACCTGAGCGACGTGCTGACGGTCACGGCAAACCTGGCCGGCATACCGGGGATTTCCATACCGGCTGGCAAGGATTCACATAACCTGCCGGTTGGGATGCATGTTTTAGGCAAGCCGTTTGACGAGGCAACCATATTGCGCGTGGCCCGGGCGTTTGAGCAGCTATAGAATCAGGCCTTTAAATCGTCAGGCGACATTTTTTGATGATAGATATGATAAGCCACCATGACCAGCCCGCTTAGGAACCAGAATGGTATCATGGTTCGGACGGTGTAAAAGTTAGTTACCGCAATCCCGTGAACCAGCAAGGCAACCAGCCCACCTAAATATCCGGCCGATAGCGCGGATATATACTTATCGTTTTCAGATTCCGGCGATAAAGGAATTTTACTGAGCGGATATATATTCTTGAAGATTCTTATTAATAGCCAGATAAATGCCGCGACCCCTAACAGCCCCATATAAACCGCGTCGATTACATATTGGCTGTCTATCCAGCCGAGCGGGTATGAGCCGGCGCCGAGTCCGAATAGGGGATTGTTTTTGATTTCCGGCCAGGCGGCTTCCCAGGCGCCGACTCGGGCGTCCCATGACGGTGCCAGGCTTTGCTCCGCCGGCCGCCGCCATACACCCTGAATGCTATAAGCCGCTTCTTTTATTGGCTCTGAGAAAAACGATTCGGTCAGAATTATCAACGCCAGAGGCACAAGCAGCAAATAGGGTTTTCTGTGCAGAATACTGACCACCGCCAGCCCGATGGCTCCTCCTACATATGATGAACGGGTTCTGGTAAAAATAATCACCAGGAATGACAATATTATGATTATGAGCATCGGTAATTTTATCCGGAAACTTTGATATCTGATTAAGAAGCCGATTGCCAGGAATATAATAATCAGGAAAAAACCTCCCAGGATCGGCGGCTGTCCCATTCGCAGAAATGGCCCGGTGATTCGCTTTTCCGAGATGAAATACTCCACAATCGCCCAGATGGCCACACCGGCGGCAAACAGAAACAGCAGGTTAATGTTATTCCTGATATCCTTTAATGTTCTGATGTTACCGATAACCAGGAAGAAGACGACAAAGTACTGGATTCTTTTAAGCGTGTAGAAGAATCCCGCGCCGGCTGTCGTGGTGCCGGCCATGATTCCCAGCAGAGTGCTGAATACCATTAGTATTGACAGCGCGATTATGGGCAGGGTCAGAGGCGTGGCGATGATTGACGGGGCCTGGCGCCTGATGGTGCGTTCAGCCAGCCAGCCCAGGGCAACCAGTACCAGGAAAAAATCCTCCGGGCGGAGTGAAATCTCTCTTTGTTTGCCGACCGCGGTTGCGACAGCGCCAAATTGAACCTCAGGCAAAAATAGGGTGCTTAATAAAATAATCATCAGCCCGAGCGTCGGCTTTATGAATACCAGAAAACCCAATAAAATAAATATTGTAATAATTAAGATAAGCATCATAATCTATCAGTTTTCCGCGTTATTCATTTACGGGATTGGCCACCGGGCGGGATAAACAGAATGTTGCTGAGTTCTTTTATATCAGGCCATTCTATTCTTTTATTATTCATGTCGAAAGGGATATAGCCGAATCCTTTCATGTAATCAAACAATTCTTTAAGCTGGTAGCCCAAAAGCTCGCAGGCGTCAAGGCCGATTTCGCATAATATAGCGGGGCGATTAAGCGGATTGTCCAGGAAACCGCGCATTCCTTTTAATACCGGAAATTCAAATCCTTCCACATCAATTTTTATCAAGGTGATGTTTTCCAGGTTATATTCCCTGATATACCCGTCCAGCCGCCTGACGGATATATCAATAGTCCGTTTTTTAGTTTCCGGTTTCATAAATCCCGGGACCATAGTATTCCAGCCGATATTAGCCTTACTGGTGATATCAATTTGAGCCAGTCCTTCTTTTTCGCCTAAAGCCAGCGGCTGGACGGTAATTTTATAATCCGGGTTCATGGCCGCCATTTTATGGGCTTTTTGAAAATGCTCGGGCACGGGTTCAAAACCATGAACTGACCCGGTCTTCCCGACCAAGCCGGCTCCAATGGCGGAAAGGTATCCGATATTTGCGCCGACATCAATAAAAGTAGCGCCCGGTTTTAGTATTTTCTTCATTGCCGCGAGAGTGGGTATTTCGTATTTATTCAGGAACATATCCCGAATAGCCGGGTCATAGGTAAAATCGAATTCAAACATGATTCCGTTGATTCTTTTTTGGATCGGGTGGTTAGGTAAAGCTCGGAACCCTCTGATTTCCGCGGCCAACCTTTTAAGGAATAAATCCGGGTTGTTTTTCAGGAGCGCTGCGGCTTTAATAATCTTGTTCATCATTTCTTAGTCTAATGTAAACTGTATTTTTCTGCCCGCCTGTTGATTCAGAACGTGGCATGTCCTGAGACAGTATTTATGAATTTTCTGACAGAGCCGACCAAATGTATTAAATCCAACCCGGTATAAGAGGAGAAGATACCCAGCAGTGACAGTGCAGAGGATATAAATCGTTTCCGGCGTCTTTTCAGGTATCGGAGGAAATATTGCCGTGCCGGACGGTATTCTTTCATTCCTAAATGCGTTGCCGCTTTCCAATATTCTTTGCTTAAATTAAATTTATTCTCTAAGCGCCTAAGGTTTTTTTCGATTTGAGATATGTTTATGTCTGTTTTGAGCGCTTCAATTCTTTTTTGGTATTTATTGATAAAATCCAGCCGAAAGCTGGCTGACCTGAAATTAAAGAGTTCTACCAAAGTAGTATTTTTACTATGCTGGCGCCAATACCCCAGCGGTTCAGGTAAATACCCGAACTCTCCTTCCATGGCCAGGGCGCAGAAGGTCGGCGAGTCCACCGCTGGTATATAAGGCGATGAAATGAAGCCGCCTATTTTCAGGAGGGCGTTTTTCCTTAGGCAGACCGTTACCGCGCAGCTGAACAATTCGTGTTGCAAGAATGCTTTTAGCGACATGCCCACCGGCCGATTTTCCCTGATGTTTTTATCAGGCACCGCTAAGCCGGGGCGATATTTTTTTGTAATCCTTCCTTTTTCGTTGACCGTAAAACAATCGCCGTAACTTAAGATTACCCGTGGGTTATCAAAAAGGGGTATCTGGCGCTCAAGTTTATATTCGGGCCAATAATCATCTCCCTCCAGAATGGCGATAAACTCGCCCTTAGCCAGAGACAGGGCTTTATTGTATGTTTCCCCCAACCGGTAAACCCCGATATGTTCCTGGTATATGTATCTAATCCGCTGGTCGCTGAATCCCTTTATTATTTTTGCGGTATCATCAGTAGAGCCGTCGTTTATAGTAATTATTTCCCAGTCATTATAAGTTTGCGCAAGCACCGACTTTATGCAGGATGCGATAAAGTCCTGGTGGTTATAAACCGGGATTATAATAGAAACCGTTGGTTTCATGATTAATCCTGTATCTGTTGTTTAGACGCTTCGCCGGCTGGGCGTTGGGGGAAGAATTCCCCCCTCGTCAACTGCTTTGCCAGGCCGATAATATAACCCAGGCCATAAGTGATTCTTGCGGACAGGAAGATAAGCCTTAGATTAATAAAGGCGTCGATATTTTGGATAACAAACCTAATGGTCCGATATAAGAGAGTTCTTTTCGGTATGAAATTCTTTACCTCGCCGGCCGGTGTTTCATAAACCAAATGCGGATAATGCCAGAAAACATAAGCGGCATTTTTGCCTCTTTGAAATACTCCCTTTAGCAATTCTCTTATGTTTAAAGGCGGCGGATGATAAACCCAGGTGTGTGGAACAACCACCACCTTGTAGCCGGCTTGCCTGACGCGGTATCGCAAGTCGGGATCTGTTCCGAAAAACAGGTCTTCGTTTTCCTGCCCGATCTTTATATAAACATTTTTCTTTATGGCTAATCCGGCCTGATGCGCCATATCGGTCTCAACTATTTCCGAAACCACCGGGAACTGAAATCTGCTAAATTCCTCTGTGCACTGTCTTTGGAATCTATTGGCATCCGGCGGAATCAATGTGGAAGCGCCGGTTATTCCGATTGGCGATTGGCGATTGGTGATTGAGGATTGTTTTACAAGTGGGGTAATCAGGTTTTCAACTACTTTATCATCACCCAGTGTAACATCATCATCAAAGAAGACCACAATTTCCCCTTGGGCGGATTGGACGCCGAGATTGCGCGCGCGGCTACTTGGTTTTTCGCCTGTCACCATAAGCAACTCAAAGTCCTGAAAGGCCTGGTCGTTCAGCCCCTGGATGAGTTTGGGTACGTTGCCGGCCCGATAACCGTCCAGGGAAGGGATGATTATTGACACCAATGGATTATTTTTCTGACGGATAATTTGAATTGGCATAAAGGCTTCTAATATCAAAAGGTCACTCTTTCATCAATCTTTTATCTCCTTTTTGTTGACCCCGCACATACTTTGTATTAGTGTTGATACTTCAAGATTACTTCTTTATACAAAGTATGTGCGGGGTTGGCCCCGGCTGACATTCTAATTAAGACAGGAGCTTTGCATGGACAAGAAATACATCGTTCCGCCGCAGGTCAAAGGATTAAAAGACAAAGTTAACGGCTACGGCGCTAAGTATGATGGCATTGTATTCCTGGCCGGCAAGCGCACGCCATTCGGCCGGTTTATGGGTTCGTTCGCTAATGTCGGGGCAGTGGAATTAGGCGTGATTGCCTCGCGGGCGGCTATTGCTCAGGCCGGTATCAAGCCGGAGCAGATTGAGTCGGTGGTATTTGCCAATGTAGCGGCTTCCAGCGGTGATGCCTTTTTCTTCCCGCGTCATATCGGGCTTTACAGCGGCGCGCCCATCAGCGCGCCTTGCCATTTGGTTCAGCGCATCTGCTCCAGCAGTTTCGAGACCATTGCCCAGTCAGCCGAACAGATATATTTTGGCAAGGCGGATTTCGTCCTGACCGGCGGAGCCGAGAATCTGACCCAGGTTCCGGTGGCTTCATTCGGCGGCCGGATGGGCTTCCCGTTGGGCCGGCCTAATTTCGTGGATTATCTCTGGGAGGCGTTTCTGGATACCTCCTGTGATTGCCCGATGGGCCTGACGGCCGAAAACCTGGCCAAGAAATACAAGATTACCAAGCAGGAATCGGATGAATTTGCCATACTGTCACAGCAGAGGTCAGGTATTGCTATAAAGAACGGGTATCTCAAGGACGAAATAACGCCGGTAACTAACTGCAAATTAGAAGCGCACAATCTCAAGCCGCGCACGGTTAAATTACCCCGAGGTGTGGAATCAATTAATGCCGATGAGCATCCAAAGCCAGATACCAAATTAGAAAAAATAGTAGGTTTACCACCGGTTTACAACAAGGATGGGGTGCAGACCGCGGCTAATTCCTGCGGTATCGTGGATGGCGCGGCCGCGCTGGTTCTGTCATCAGCCCAAAAGGCAGCCCAGATGAATCTCAAACCACTGGGACGGCTGGTGGCGACTTCCGCTTCGGGCGTTGAGCCGCATATTATGGGCATCGGTCCGGTCCCGTCCTGCAAACTGGCGCTGGAGGCGGCCGGGTTAAAACTCAGCGATATAGATTTAGTGGAGATTAACGAAGCCTTTGCCGCGCAATACATTGCCGTGGAAAAGGAATTAGGCCTGGACCGGAACAAGACCAATATAGATGGCGGGGCGATTGCCTATGGGCATCCTTATGGCGCGACCGGCGCCCGGCTGACCATGACGTTGTTATATAAACTCAGACGGCTGGGCAAGCGCTACGGCATGGCTTCGGCCTGTATCGGCGGCGGGCAGGGAATGGCCGTGATTGTGGAAGCGTTCCCGGAATAAACAGACAGTGAGGGGAGGGAATGGGATGAGTCAATTTACCAAAATCGGCGTGGTCGGCGCCGGCACCATGGGTTCGGGCATTGTCCAGAAGATTGCCCAGGAAAATATCCCGGTGGTAATGGTTGATGTCAAACAGGAATTCGTGGACAAGGGCTTGAATAATATCAAGGCGCTCCTTGAGGAAGGCGCGCAGAAGAAGATATTCTCTCCGGAAAAAGTTCAACAGATACTCAATAATATTAAAGGCACTACTGATATTAACGAACTTAAAGACGCTGATTTGGTTATTGAGGCGGTCTTTGAGGATAAGAACGTCAAGGTGGATTTATTCAAGAACCTTGATAAGATTTGCCAGCCGACCACCATTTTGGCTACCAACACTTCATCATTCAAGGTTTCGGAACTGGCCCAAGCGACTTCACGACCGGACCGGTTTGTCGGCCTGCATTATTTCTATCACCCGGCAAAGAACCGGTTGTTGGAGATTATCCCCGGCGCCAAAACTGTGGCCGCCACTATAGAAAGGGCAGAGGACTTTGCCAGCCGGACCAGTAAGACCGCTATCGTGGTCAAGGATGCGCCGGGTTTTGCGGTGAACAGGTTTTTCGTTCCTTGGTTGAACGAGGCGGTGCGGATTCTGGATGAAGGCGCCGCCAATGTTGTAACGATTGACGAGGCGGCCAAGCGGACATTCAAGATCGGCATGGGGCCGTTTCTGCTGATGAATGTTACCGGCATTCCGATTGCCTATCATTCCACCGAGACACTGGGCCGGGAATTAGGAGCATTTTACGCCACGGCCAAAGGATTGAAAGCGCAGTTTGAGAAGAATGTCAAATGGGACTTGAGCGGGAATATTGACGAGTCCAAGATTGAGTCAATCGGCAACCGGTTGCTGGCTGTGGTATTTCTGGTGGCGGCCCAACTGGTTGATGAAGGCATTGCCAGCGTTGAAGACGTGGACCGGGGCGCCAAGATCGGATTGAGATGGGCGCGCGGGCCGTTTGAGATGATGAATAAAACCGGAATGGATAAGGCGCAGGCGATGATAAAGGAACTCTGCGCCAAATACCAGCTCGCCGTGCCCAAGATTATGGCGGCCCAAGCCGCTAAACCCTGGACATTCAGGTTGGTGGACCTGTCCGTAAAAGATAGCATTGCGACTGTTACCATTAACCGTCCTGAGGCGTTAAACGCCCTTAACGAAGAAGTGGTCCGGCAATTAGAAGATGCGTTCAGCAAGGCCGAACAGGATAAGGATGTCAGGGTAATCGTATTTGAAGGCAAGGGTAAGGCGTTTGTTGCCGGGGCGGATATTGGATTCTTCGTCAAGAAGATTGAGCAAAAGAAGATAGATGATATCGTGGAATTCACCCGCAAGGGACAGGGATTGTTGCTGAAGATAGACAAAAGCCCCAAGACAGTTGTTGCCAAGGTGGATGGCCTGACCCTGGGTGGCGGCGCCGAACTGGCATTGGCCTGCGACGTCATCCTGATGACTGAAAGGGCCAGCATTGGGTTTCCCGAGACCGGCATCGGTATTTATCCGGGCCTGGGCGGGACCCAGCGCCTGGCGCGGCTGATCGGCAAGGCGCTGGCTAAATACTTGATATTTACCGGCGATATTGTCAATGCCAAACAGGCCAGCGAAATGGGGCTGGCTGAGTTTGTTTCTGTGGCCAATCTGAATAATCAGATAAAAGATATCGCTAAAAGCCCGGACCCCAAGGCGCGGATGTTAAAGACTATAATGTCGTCAGCCCAGACCGAGAAAACCAGGGCGTTATTCAGCGATGACAAGCTGGATTCTTTGATGACCGGTAAACTGGCCGCCAGCTCGGATGCCATAGAAGCCCAATTAAGCAAGAAGGTGGCGTTCAAGGCGCCGATTGCCTTGCGTCTGGCCAATAAGATAATCGAAGACGGGCTTCAGGCGACATTGGAACAAGGTATCCAGATGGAGCTGGCTTTTCTCCCCGAGATATTCTCAACCAAGGATGCCTATGAAGGGCTGACCTCGGTGTTACAGCGGAAACGGCCGGTATATAAAGGAATGTAATATATTGCATGTCATTCCCGCGAAAGCGGGAATGCAGAAGACCACGATGTACTGGATTCCTGCCTGCGCAGGAATGACAATGAGGGAGGAAATATTATGCCGTACAACAACATTTTATACGAAGAGAAGGACAGAATCGGGATAATAACTATCAATCGTCCTACTAAACTCAATGCCCTTAATGACGAGACCATCAATGAACTGTTCGATATTTTAGGGAAAATCAAGCGGGATGAGAATATCTGGTGTGTGATTATTACCGGCAGCGGCAAGGCCTTTGTCGCCGGGGCCGATGTGGGTGAGCTGGCCGAACTGACCTCTCATACGGCCGAGGAAAAAATGCTCAAGGGCCAGGATTTATACAACCGGATCGAGAATTTAGGCAAACCGGTCATTGCGGCGATAAACGGATTCGCCTTGGGTGGCGGATGCGAGATGGCCATTGCCTGCACGATTCGGATTGCGTCTGATGATGCCAAAATCGGACTGCCTGAGATTAATCTGGGCATAATGCCCGGCTACGGCGGCACCCAGCGGTTGACACGGCTTCTGGGCCGCGGGAATGCCATGGTGATGTTATTGACCGGCGAAGCCATATCAGCCCAGGAGGCGCACCGGGTGGGACTGGTCAATGCGATTTATCCCAAGGACCAGATTATGAATGCGGCTATGGAATTAGCCAGGAAGATTACTTCCAAGAGTCCCTTGTCAAGCAAGACCATCCTTGAAGTGGTCAATAACGGGTTGGAGACGCCTTTTGGAGAAGCGCTTAAGTTGGAAGCCAAACTTTTCCGAATACTTATTACGACCGAGGATGCCCAGGAGGGCTTGAGGGCGTTCCTGGAAAAGCGGCCGCCTAAATTTAAGGGAAAATAAATATGACAAAAGCCATTATCATCGTCGCAATTCTGCTGGTTATTTTTGTTATTCCTTTTATTGTATTGAGCAATTGGGGAATGGGAACTATAGAGAAGTCCGCGATAGAAAATGGGTCTCCGGACTGGGTCTGGCGGGTGGCCAATATTTATTCCTGGTCATTCCGGGAAGATAAGGCGATTGAGGCTTATACGGATTTTATGGACCACTATGGCTCTGACCCGCGTTATCCTGAGGCAAAATATCGGCGGGCCGGTTGCCTGGCGAAGGTAGGGAATAAAGAGCGGGCGATTTTTGAGCTTAACGAATTTGCCCAGTGGTATCCGGAACATCCCAATGCCGAAGAAGCCAAGAAGCGGGCATCCCTGATAAAATATACGCGATAATAACCACGTCAATGAATGAACCGAATGACCAGTTGAATCCGGCAAGCCAGGAACAATCAATTCAAAGTGTTCATGGGTCTGATGCAAAGGAGAAAAGTTTACAATACTCCATTATCGAGGGCGGCGCGGCCTCGGTCATGGGCGGATTCGGCGACACTAAAATAGGATATTTCGCCATATTCCTTAAGGCCAACGAGCAGTTTATTTCATATCTGGCGGCGTTTCCGCAGATTTGCGCCCTGACCCAGTTGATTTCAGTGGGGATTCTGGATCGGGTTGGCCGGCGGAAGGCGTTAATCATTCCCGGTGTTTTTATCAATATGCTCATGTGGCTGCCGATATTTTTCCTGCCGTTTTTGTTCCCGAATGCTGGGCCAATATTGCTTATCGTGACCGTGGCTATATCCACCGGAGCTGTCAATTTCAGCGTTCCGGCCTGGAACAGTCTGATGGGCGACCTGACTGAACCGGCCACACGGGGCCGGTATTTTGCCAAGCGCAATATCGTTGCCATGACCCTTTCCCAGCTTTCATCATTTCTGGCTTTTATCATTCTGGATTACTTCAAGCCGGTGGATGAACGGATTGGCTACGGCATAATCTTTGCGGTGGCCTTTATCAGCCGGGCGGCTTCCGTGTATTATTTAAAGAAGATGTCCGAGCCGGCTTATGTAACTCAAAAAGGGGATTATTTTACATTTTGGGATTTTTTAAGACGCTCCCCAAAATCAAATTTTGCCCGTTTTGTTTTTTATATCTCGTTGATTACCCTGGCGGTTAATATCTCCGGGCCATTTTTTGGGCTCTATATGGTGCGCGACCTGAAATTTTCATATATCCAGATTGCGGTTATTGATACCGGCCAGGTGCTGGTCCAGATTTTAATGATGCGCTACTGGGGCAGGGTGTGCGACCGCTATGGCAACCGGCGGGTGTTGGCGTTTACCGGATGGCTGATATCGTTTGTGCCGATACTTTGGCTATTATCGCCTGATTTCTATGCCATCATTGCATTTCAGCTCTTTGCCGGACTGGTCTGGAGCGGATTCGGACTGGCGGCCGGTAACTTCATGTTTGATGCGGTCTCGCCGGCCAAACGCGCCAGATGCGTGGCTTATTTCACGCTGATTAATACCCTGGGTTTGTTCCTCGGACCCATATTAGGCGGTCGGCTTGCACCGTACATGCCCAGCCAGCTTTATCTTTTTGGCTGGCATGTTACTCTGGTATCGTCGCTTCTGGTTTTGTTTCTTATCTCCGGATTATTGCGCCTGCTGATATCTTCAATCTTCCTGACTCATATCAAGGAGGTCCGTCAGGTGGAACAGATTACCACCTGGGAATTGATATATAACTTCAGCATGATCAAGCCGGTGCTCGGCCCGATTTTTGACGTATTCACCGGCGGCAAGGAAGACAAAGAATAATAACCGCCCCGAAACGCTCTCTCTGTCATTCCCGCGTAGGCGGGAATCCAGTAATCACTAGGGGTCTGGATTCCTGCTTTCGCAGGAATGACACCTTTGTGGCAGATTTTCCTTGATTTATTGTGGTTACCATGATATATAACACTTTGTATAAGGAGGAATGATAATATGAAAAGCAATTCGCAAAAAGGGTTTACCCTGGTGGAATTATTGATTGTCATCAGCATTATCGCCCTGTTGACCACCATGGTCACCGTGAGTTTATTGTCGGCGAAAAACAAGGCCAAGATACAGGCTACCCGGGCCCTGATTGCCAACATCCAGGCGGCCATCGAGAACTACTACGGCGCCTACGGCGATTATCCGCCCACCACACTGGCTGACATGTACACCGGCGGCTTTAGCGGCAATAACGGCATCGAATCCGTGGTCTATTGCCTCTCGGCCCAGGACAAGGGCGGTCCGTTTCTACTGGGCATCCTGGACAGCAAATACAGCAATCTGGATAGCGACCAGTTCGGTTCCACGCCCCTCAGGGAGCTTGTGGACGAGTGGAAGAATCCCATTGTCTATTTCCATTCCAAGGATTATTTAGACCCTTCCAAAGGCAATATCTATTCGTTCCGGAAGCCCGGGGATGCCATTATGCCGCAGCAGAATCCGGCCGCCGGTGCAAACGTGTATTACAACCCGGTCACCTTCCAGCTCTGGTCCGCTGGCCCGGACGAGAAAAACAATAACGGCTTGACTGACGATATCAATAATTGGAAATAGGAAATATTTGTATCAGATTAGAGTCCCCCTTAGCAAAGGGGGATTAAGGGGGTTGTTCCTTACGTGATCCTGTGGGATAACAACCCCCTCGCCCCCTTTAATAAGGGGGAATAAATATGAGACAATCCGGAAGTCATCGGGCTGGGTTCACCATCGTCGAACTGCTGGTGGTCATATCCATTATCGCCCTGATTACCGGCGTGGGTCTGGCGGTCATGTCGCACTCCGGCCGTCAATTCGGATTCCAGGCCGTGCGCGGCGAGCTGGTCTCGCTCATCCGCTATACCCGGAGCAATGCCGCGATTGAAAAGGGCGTCTCGGCCGTGGTCATCGACCCGATTAAAAAGGAAATCTATTCCTGCGCCCGGCGGACCGTCGGCCTGTGGCACTTTGAAGACCTGGACGGCTCCAGTAAATCCAGCGGCGCCTTCGGCAACAATGCCACGCTCCAGGGCGATGCCGTAATCTCGCCCCTCGGCCGGTTCGGCCACGGACTGCTGATTGTGTCCAGCGGCTCGGCTGACTGCGGTACGATTCCTATCCCGAGCCAGAACGCGGGTGTCTCCATCGAATGCTGGATATCGCCCACCGGCACCGGCCCGCTGAGCCAAAGAACCATAATCAATCTGAGCGAGGGCAATATCATGCTCGATGCCGATGACAGCGTCCGGGCAACCTATGGCTCGCTGACAGTCAACAGCGACCCGGCGATTATCCCTTATGAAAGATGGTCGCATCTGATGATGGTCTATGAGCCGGACTATACCAGCTATGGCGGCTCCGGAACATTGTTCCTGTATCTCAATAACGCACTGGTCGGGCAGGCATCCGGCACTCCGTCTGTATCAATCGGCAAAAAGAACTTCACGGTCGGGACGTCGTTTACCGGAATAATTGACGAGGTCAAGGTGGCGCTCCTGGTGGAAACGGATAAGCTGAAACTGGAGCCCGACGTCACCATTACCAATGAATTTGGCGCAACATTCCCGAACCCATTCGCTTTTCGCTTCAATAAGGACGGCCGGCTGATTCAGGCCATTGTGCCGTTGCTCTTCACCTCGACCTCAACTAAGGATTCATTCATCTTGGAAGTCGCCGCCGACGGCGGGGTGAAGATAAGATAGGGATATAGGAGGCAAGGTGGTGGTACATAATGTAAAGACATATAGGGTATATAAATTATCTAATTGTGTATTAGTGGCATTGTTGGCGTTAAGTGTTTGCACCTCTGGTTGTCGCAGTTTCAATAAAGAACATCTGTCAAAAGAGGAAAAAATTAAGCAGGCCCTGGCCGAATTGAATGACGATTCATGCTGGGATCGTCCCCATTCTCCTATTATTTGTCAGGATATTGAAATTTTGGTCGAGGCCAATGTTAGAGAGGTCATCCCTGTATTAATTGAACGGCTCAATCACAGTCAACGCAATATTCGTATTTATGCGATTTGGGGATTAGGCAGATTGGGAGCCAAAGATGTTATACCTAAGATAGAGAATTTATTAAGCGATAAAGACAGCGGGGTCCGGGTTGAGGCCATCGTATCGCTCTGGCGGCTTAATTCACAGCAATCCACACCGAAAATTGCCGAATTGCTTCATGATGAAGAAGAAACTGTGCGTATCAAGGCAGTAGAGATACTGACAAAGATGAAGGCAAAAGAACTCATACCTGAATTAGTTAAGAATCTTAAACATCCGAATAAATATGTTCGTGAAAGCGCCGTTTTAGCCTTAGGTGAACTCCAGGTTAAGGAGGCTATTCCTGAGATACTGCCATTATTATACGATAAATATCAGATAGTTCGCGATGCGGTTGCTGAGACATTGCGTAAATTTGGGGTTTTGGATAAAGAAATCAAAGTCGTGCCCGCGCCGGAAAACAAAGACCCCAAATACAGGATAGCTATTGATGTATTTATGTTGATATTCAGCGATCCCAAACAAACAGAGTTTTATTTTGAGTATATCCCATCTGATACCTGGGTTGAGAAAATTTCTATATTTCAGAGTAGGATTAAATTTGGTGACATTAAAGGTATGTCATACCAGGTGTTACCCGGGGTAAAATGGTTCTGGGGGCATAATGCCCCGGAAAGTTGGTATCTATACGCCGAAGCCGGTTCAACCATGGGTCATATTTATACGGAACATCTGGGAAAAAGCGATCGGCTTAACGTGTTTACTTATGGATATGGAATAGGTTATGCTTTTGGTGAAAATGGAACTGGTACGGTTTCCTTTGGGCTTTTGGATGGAACAAAGGGTGACGAAATAAAAACCAGTGAAGGTGAATCCTTGTTTGGGCCAGCAAAGGGCACGCTAATATTAACAGCTGGGATCTTATTTTAGTAGCATTCCGGCATCACGACACATAATGATGAGGGTTGTGATACACATCTTCCGCCAAACCACGAGACATTTCCAGATAGGGCTTTGAATTAAGGAACAGCCCAGCACATAATTACGTTATGTGCTGGGTAAACATACCTAATCCGGCAAATCGTCAGGAAATTACAGATTCAGATTGACAAATCAAAGATAAAGGGTATAATATTAACAGAGATGGGGTTAACCCCCACACCAATGGAATTGGGGTGGGGGTGTGACATCTTAAGAATACTTTGTTAAACCTTGACGCTACAGGTTATCGCGTCAACGCTACAGGTTATCGCGTCAACGCTACATGTTATAGCGTCAACGCTACGAGTTATAGCGTCAACGCTACGAGTTATAGCGTCAACGCTATGAGTTATAGCGTCAACGCTATGAGTTATAGCGTCAACGCTACGAGCTATAGGGTTAAGATTTCCCTATTGGATGAGGAGATTTAAAGGGTCTATAACAACCCCCTGACCCCCTTTTCTAAGGGGGAGTTAAGAAAGGATATAGCTATGCCAAAGAGAGTGTATTTTATACCGCGGAAGGACAGCGAGTTCATGAGCTTCCAGAGGATTCTGGTGACCAAGGTGCAGGCCAAGAAGGCGGATTGGGGCATCCCGGATTCGGCGGTGGATGTTCTGGTCGCTCACCGCGCCATCTATGAGCCGCTTTACCAGAAGGCAAATGCTCCGGGTACCCGGACCAGCGTGGCTGTTATGGCCCATCGCCGTGAGCGCAAGGCATACGAAAAGGACATCAGGGCCTTTGTCAATGCCCATGTCAGATTCAATGACCGGATGACTGACGTAGACCGGCTGTCCATAGGCGTGCCGCCGCGCGACCCCAAGAACTCGCCCAAGCCCAAGATTAACGATATCCCGTTTGTCGGCCTGACGCCAATAGGCGGCGGTTGGATTAAGGTCTTTTGCCGGAGAGAGACCGATGAGGACCGGTCCAGTATGCACGACTTTGCGGACGTGATTGAATGCCGGTACACGTTTCTGCCCGTGCATTTAAAACCGGTGGAAGGCAAGAAGTTTTATTTCCCGACGCCAGAGGAATGTCAGTATGTGCAGAACTCAACCCGGGCGCGGTTTATCATCAAGTGCGCGTCCGAGGGTGTGGGCATGAAGTTCTACGGCTATTTCCGCTGGGCCAATCTGAGCAATCCGGCCAACAACGGCTCCTGGACCAATGGCCTGCAAGTAGTCATCGCATAGAGCCAGTTAGCGACGAAGGAGTGTTACTGGCTCTCAGCCCCGCCGGATGGCGGGGCGTAAATGCCTAACCACACGTTCGCTTTGCTCAGTGTAAACTTCGGCACAAAGACACTAAGAATTCTTCGTGCCTTAGCGCCTTAGTGGCAGAAAAGTACCTAAAATCTTGACATCCCGGAAATGTTTGGTATAGTGCATGCCTTGTTTAGTCCCGACAAAGACTGCCGGGGCATAAGGTCTCTAACCCCGATGTCGTCCCTGCGGGACTCATCGGGATAAGAGACAGTACGTCACTTTGTTCCTACTGTCTCTAAACGGGGGTGTAGCTCAATTGGTAGAGCGTGTGAATGGCATTCACAAGGTCAGGGGTTCAACTCCCCTCACCTCCACAATAGTTTAGGAGAGCGCCCCGGCAAAAACTGCCGGGGAAGTCAGGGATTTGAACCCCTGACCTCCACCATACTAAGAAAGCGTAGAGCAAAGAGCGTATAGCAAAGAGCATTTCTAACTCTATGCTCTAAGCCCTACGCTCTACGCTAATACTGATTATGTTCATAGTCGATACCCACGCGCATCTTGATTTCCCGGAGTTCAAGGATGATTTAGATGCCGTCTTAAAGCGCGCCCAGGAGCATAATGTCGGCTGTATCATTACGGTTGGCACTGACCTTGCTTCATCCCGCCGGGCCATCGCCCTGGCCAAACAGTATCCCCATGTCTATGCCACGGTCGGTATCCATCCGCATGAAGCAAAGAATGTTACCGATGCCCAGTGGAAGGAGTTTGCCAAGTTAATCCAGAGCGATAAGGTGGTGGCGGTGGGGGAGATTGGGCTGGATTTCCATAAGGATGAGTCGCCGCCAGATGTTCAGAAGGATGTCTTTACCCGGCAACTCAAGCTGGCCAAGGAGTATAAGAAGCCGATTATTGTCCATGACCGGGAAGCCCACTCTGACTGCCTGGCGATATTAAAGCAGGTCATGGGCAACCAGATAAAAGGCGTGGCGCATTGTTTCTCCGGCTCGGCTGAGGTAGCCAAGGAGTATCTGGCGCTTGGGATGTATATCTCCGTGGCCGGTCCGATTACCTATCCCAATGCCACGGCCTTGCGCGAGACCGTCAAGGCGGCGATTCCGGTCGAGTCATTGATGCTGGAAACGGATTGCCCGTTCTTGGCGCCCCAGGCCAAGCGCGGCAAGCGTAATGAGCCGTCCTACCTGACGCACCATATCAAGGAACTGGCCAAGCTCTACAAATTGTCCGAGACGGATATTGCCCGGATAACCACCCTGAACGCGCACAATCTTTTTGGAATAGATGTATCGCATCAGTGCGACAAGGTCGCAACGAGTCCAGCTAAGAGGGCCGTGAAGACTAACGCCTCAACCATTACCTATGCCATCCGGAATTCGCTGTATCTGAATATCACCAACCGGTGCACCTGCAAGTGCTATTTCTGCGTGACCCATTTTACCGATTACGTCAAGGGGCATAATCTCCGGCTGGATACCGAGCCGTCATCGGATGAGATTATCTCGGCTATCCCGGCCGATGTCCATACCAAATATAAAGAGGTGGTGTTCTGCGGTTATGGCGAACCGACCCTGCGCTTAGACGTCATCAAGGATGTCTGCCGTCATCTGAAAAAGAAGGATATGACCATTCGGATTAACACCAACGGGCATGCCAACATTATTGCCAATCGTTCGGTGGCGCATGAGCTGAAAGGTCTGGTGGATAATGTCTCGGTCAGCTTGAACGCCTTAGACCCCAAGGAATACCAGCGGGTCTGCCAGTCGCAGTTCGGCGAGGAGGCGTTTTATAAGGTCATTGAATTTATCAAAGAGGCCAAGGAGCATCTGCCTTATGTAGAAGTAACCACCGTGATGCGGCCGGGCATTGACGTCAAGCCGTTCCAGAAATTCGCCGGTGAATTGGGAGTGGACTTCCGGGCCCGGATTTATAATGAAGTGGGGTAGCTGTATAGGTTACAAGAGGTTACAAAGGGTACAGTAATAATTACGAAAGGTATTTATGAGTAAAAAATATCCGAATGTTTTCCTGGCCTCGGCCGCGGTCAGCCCGCCGGAACGCGCGGTTCTTGGATTGTCCTACCGCCAATATCTGGCCAATGTGGTAATGGAGGCGTTGAAGATAGCCAAGCTGACACCGTTGGATATCCAGATCGGGGCGATTTCATATAACGAGCGCAATATCACCGAGGGCGCCTTGGGCTGCGTGGTGGCTGACGCTTTGGGCATCAGTCCGGCTCCGTTCATCGCGGTGTCCCAGGCCTGTCCGGCCGGCGGGATTGCGGCGGATATCCTTTGGAACTACATCGTCAGCGGCAGATACGATGTCGGCATCGTCCTGGGCATCAATAAGCCGGATAACTTTGATTTCCGCGATGCCATGGGCCCGATCGGTAATTGGTGCGACTACGATTTTATGCTCGGATTCACCCACGAGAACTACGGCGCCTTGAGAGGCGAGTACTATAAACTCAAATACGGCTATGATGACAAGGCGGCGGCCCGTTGGTCTTATCAGTGCCACTGGTATGCCCGGCGCAATCCCATGGCGTTGCATAATTCCGGCCCGCTGCCGACCGATGAGGAACTCAATGAGCAGTCGCCAGCCGGATACCGGATGCGCACGGCCACCGGACGGAATATGGCCACCTGCTTGGTTATGGTCAGCGAGAAGAAGGCCAAGGAATTGGGCCTGCCGCCGGTTTATATTAATGTTTCCTATGCCCATCGTCCGATATATATCGGTAATATGTATAACTTCAATGATGCCCGCGGATATTTCGCCCGGGATGATATGGCCGGCCAACCGGCGATTCGCATTGCCGCCAAGGAGGCATACGATATTGCCGGAATTACGGCTGAAAATATTGACATTGCCCAGGTGCATGATTTAAGCTTATACGATGGCGTGATGGCCTTGGAAGGATTGGGCGTTGCCAAGCCCGGCGAAGGAGGCAAATTCGTATTAGAGGGTAAGACCGCGATTGACGGCGTCTGCCCGACTAATACCGATGGGGGAGCGATTGCCTTTGCCCATTCCTCGGCCGGAGGGGATTTCCAGTCAAAGATATACGAGAACTGGCTCCAGTTGCTGGGCAAGGCCGGTAAACGCCAGGTAAAAGACCCGAAAGTAACCGTCGCCCACGCTTATGGAACCCATCATTCCCTGGATGTGGTGGGCGTATTGAGAAAATAAATGCAGCCGGGCATAATATTGGCCTAGCTGAGTGTTAAGAAAACCCCGCCATACGGCGGGGTCTAATCCCGCTTCGGCGGGATAAGAGGAGGAATTTATGGCAGAAAAAGGTTATTGCGTGAAGTGCAAGGACAAAAGGGAAATGGGAAAAGCCAAAGAGGTGACCATGAAGAACAAGCGCAAGGCGCTCAAGGGCGAATGCGTCAAGTGCGGCACCGGGATGTACAAAATCCTTGGGAACAAATAGCATCCGGTTCTGATTCATTGGAAAAACTACCACGGTGGTCGAATTGTCTCTATAAAGGGGCACTTCCGTTAGTGTCGGAGTGCCCCTTTTATCTTTCGTATTGACAATTCTGCAGGGATATGCTATCTAAAGCTAATTAAAAGGAGAGTTTCACTATGGCACAGAGTAAATTACAGCTACGCCTGAAGGCGCTTCATACCTCACTTAAGGAATTAGGGGACTCTCTTTGACCTGGCTCCATGTCTGGAAGAAATCAAACAGCTGGAAGAGGAATCTGCCCATCCGTCATTCTGGAACGAAGTCACCGCGGCCCAGGACAAGATTGCCCGCCTGAAATCCATAAAGATGCGGGTGGTGCCGTTCATAGAACTGGAAGAGGATATCCGGGAACTGATTGATTTGTGCGGGTTGGCCGAAGGCGACGACGAAACCGCCCAGCAGGAGATGGAGGATGAATTAGCCGGAATCGAGCAGCGGTTCAATGATTATTCATCCCTGGCCATGTTCAGCGGCGAGGACGATTACCGGAACGCTTTTTTAAGCGTCCACGCCGGGGCCGGCGGCACCGATGCCTGCGATTGGGCTGAGATACTTCTCAGGATGTATACCCGCTGGTTGGACCAGCATAATTTTAGGTATCATCTGATTGATTCGCTCAAAGGCGATGACGCGGGGCTACGCCGGGTGGCCATTTACGTTGAGGGCATGTACGCCTTCGGATATCTCAAGTCCGAAATCGGCGTTCATCGCCTGGTCCGGCTGTCGCCCTTTAACGCCAATCACAAGCGGCACACCTCTTTTGCCTCGGTTGATGTGGTGCCGGAAATAGAAATAGAAAAGGTGAAACTTAGCGATGCGGATTTGAAGATTGACACCTATTCCGCCGGCGGCCCGGGCGGCCAGCACGTAAATAAGACCGCCTCGGCCATCAGGATTACCCACCTGCCGACCGGCATTATTGTCCAGTGCCAGAATGAACGCTCGCAGCATCAGAATAAGCAGGTGGCCATGAAGATGCTGGTGGCCAAGCTCAATGCCATGAAACAGAAAGCCAAGGATGATGATTTCAACAAGATGTACGGCGACAAGGGCGAGATTGCCTGGAGTTACCAGATTCGTTCCTACACCATCCATCCCTATACCCTGGTCAAGGACCACCGGACCGAGGTTGAGGTGGGGGACGCCCAGGGCGTTCTGGATGGCGATAAACTGACGGTCTTTATGGAGGCGTATCTCAAGATGCCCAAGGCCCGACCAAACGACCAGAAGGCGAACTGTAAATAAATAATCAAGACCGCAAGCGATTTTGCCGATAGTCTTATATAGTATGCAGGGCATCGGGGATTGGAATATTAGGTGATTAGGCCTACTGATATCCTGTTTTCCTAATATCCTAATACCATAACTACTATGTATAAAGATTATTGGGGACTGAAGGAATATCCGTTTGAGAATACGCCGGACCCGCGTTTCCTGTACATGTCTCCCAGCCACGAAGAGGGCCTGATGCGCCTGAATTATGGCATCAGCCAGCATAAAGGGGCCATCCTCCTGACCGGTAACTACGGCACCGGCAAGACCGTGCTGAGCCGGGCGATTGCCCGGATAATTGACCCGGCCAAGTATCATCTGGTTTATTTTGCCAATCCCCAACTGCCGTCAACCGACTTCCTGATCGGCATCGCCCATCAATTAGGAGCTGATAAAATCCCGACTGCCAAGGTAGAACTGATTGAGGTTATTAACGGGATGCTCCAGCGTAACCTGGACATCAATAAATACACCGTGGTCATAGTCGATGAAGCTCATCTGATTGAAGACCGGCTCATCTTTGAGGAACTC
>JACRIK010000025.1 GCA_016235865.1 Planctomycetota bacterium
CCGCTGTAATAGAATCTGGCTTCCGAAGTAACGGTTCCGGTAACCAGACTCCCGGCCGGGCCTTGCAGGCCAAATATGAGACTATCGGCGTCCCAAGCCGCGGCCCAGGATGAACCCTCAGATTTGTAGGTGTCGTTATCAGACGAATGGATGTGTTTATAGTAATACAGGTTGCCTGCGCCCCCATATAATGGGTTGGCTGAAGCAGAGCTCCACCACAAACTTATACCATTATACCAATTGTCATAACTCTCTTCTATGGATATAATATCAGCGTCTTCGGTGGTTACTTTTATCGCGCCCCAGTAATAACCGGGTAACACATCGCCCTGGAGTTCCACATAAACTATATCGTCCTGGTTTGCCCGCAAGGTGTCGGTCACCTGGCCGAATTCATCCAGCGCCACCGCGGTAAAATCCGGTGTCTGGGCATAGGCATTGGATTGCAATATGATGGTTAATAATGCAACTGCACCGATTGCGCCGACGAGATTAAAAAGGTTTGATTTTCTGGTTTGGTTTTTCATAGCAAGCATCTCTCTTCCCTTGTTGCTGGCGGGGTTTCCCACTCAATCACAAGATGCTCACTATTATTACCCGACGCCAACAGGTTAGAATAATTTTTATTTTGATATTATGCCCATAAATATCTTAATTGAAATAATCTGTCAATAGAAATAGTATTATTTATGCCATATTAGAATATCGTATGGAATACAAATATCTCATTTTACTTGACCCTACCCCGTACATAAAATATATTTTATGCGCAGGGTTAGCGTCTTATTAACTAATAGAAATTTGACTATGCAAGTGCCGCCGTTAGACCTAAAATCACAATACCAAACCATAAAACATGAAGTGGATTTGGCGTTGTCCGAGGTTATAAATTCCCAGCATTTCGTTTTAGGTCCGACCGTAGAAAAATTAGAGACCGAATTGTCCGGCTATCTTAAGGCCAAATACGCCATCGCGGTCGCCTCGGGCTCTGATGCCCTGCTGATTGCCCTGATGGCGCTCAAGATCGGGCCGGGCGATGAAATCATCACATCACCTTTTACTTTCTTTGCCACGGGCGGAGCCATTGCCCGGCTGGGCGCCAGGCCGGTATTCGTGGATATTGACCCAGCCACCTACAATATCAACCCGGCAGGGATTCGTTCCTGCCTTGAAAAATCCGGCAAGAAGGTCAAAGCCATTATGCCGGTCCATCTCTACGGCCAGTCCTGTGATATGTCAGAGATTCTGGCCATCGGCAAGGAATATAAAATACCGGTCATAGAAGATGCGGCCCAGTCGCTGGGCTCTGAATACGCTGGTCGTAAGACCGGCACACTCGGATTGATGGGCTGCTATTCGTTTTATCCGACCAAGAACCTGGGCGGCTGGGGCGATGCCGGCCTGGTCACAACTGACGACGAGGCGTTGGCTAAGTTAATCAAAACACTACGGGTACACGGCGCTGAAAACAGATACTTCCACCAGCATATCGGCTTAAACAGCCGTTTGGACGCAATGCAAGCCGCGGTCCTGAGGGTAAAACTGAAATACCTTGACAGGTGGAATACTGAACGGTCCCAGCGGGCCGGTCTTTATACGCAACTTTTTAAGGAAGCCGGCCTGCTAAAATACCTTTCTGTTCCAACAGTCAAGGAAAACCGCAACCATATTTACCACCAATACACCATCCGGGTGCTGGATAATAACCGGGATAAACTGCGCGACTTCCTCAAAACCCACAATGTCGGCGTGGAGATATATTATCCCCTGCCCCTGAACCTGCAGGAGTGTTTCAATTACCTAGGCTATGAAAAAGGTTCTATGCCCGAGTCAGAAAAGGCGTCCCTGAGCGTCCTGTCCCTGCCGATCTATCCTGAATTAACCCCGGAAATGCAGGGATATGTCGCTGATAAAATGAAGGAATTCTTTGCATGAAACAGGAAATCGGATTCCTGACTTATCTGTCGCAGCTGGAAAAAACACCCATTCTCACGGCCAAGCAGGAAAAGGAACTGGCCGTTCTGGCCCAAGCCGGTAATAAGCGGGCCAAAAACAAGCTCGTTGCCGCTAACCTTAAACTGGTGGTAAAAATAGCCGCCTCATTCCTGTATAAAGGACTGCCCTTCCAGGACCTGATAGAAGAAGGCAATTTAGGCCTGATTCGCGCGGTGGAAAAGTTCGACCCGAAAAGAGGGTATCGTTTCACCACCTATGCCCGGTGGTGGATAATGAGTTATATCAGACGCGCCCTCAGGAGCTCGGTCTCAACCATTCGGCTCTCGGCTTCACTGATTGACATCATCAGCCGATGGAAGAAAATCAGCGTGCGCTTAGCCCAGCAATTGGGCCGGGAACCTTATTACGACGAAATTATCGACGAATTAAAACCGTCGCCATATTTTCTCCGCATCCTCAAACGGTTCCTGCGCTCGGACTACTCCAAGAAACAGAATGTGTTTCCCGGCGTGGTCTCAGGCGATTTTAAGGATATTTCCGACAAGGAATCTCTACCGGCGGATATCAATCTGCTTGATGAAGCCGACAAGAAACTGATCAAGAAACTGCTCTCCACTATCAGCGAGAAAGAGGCGCAAATCCTGAGCATGCGCTACGGGTTGGACCACAATAAACCGCCCCTGACCCTGAGGCAGATGGCAAAGAAATTAAAGATGTCCGGTGAACGCATTAGACAGATTGAAGAAAAAGCATTAAAAAAACTACACCACGTCTACCTGTTCCCCAAATGACCATTATGAGAATACCCGTTCTGATTTCATCCGCCCGGATTCAGGATAAAATCAAACAATTAGCCCGCCGGATATCTCACGACTACCGCAAGCGCCCGCCCCTGATGATTTGCGTACTTAACGGCGCCTTTGTCTTTATGGCCGATTTAATCAGGCAACTAACTATCCCGGCGAAGCAACATCCCGTCGGGGCGGAATCAAGCGGGATAGAATGCGATTTTATCCGGCTCTCATCCTACGGCAAAACCACCAAATCATCCGGTAAAATAAAAGTCGTGATGGACATAGAATGCCCGGTCAGAGGCAAGAACATCATCATTGTAGAAGATATTATCGATACGGGCCTGACCGCCGGATTCCTGGTCAACCGGTTAAAGCAGGCCAAGGCCCGAAGCATCAGAATATGCGCCCTGTTAGATAAGCCGGCCCGCCGCATGGAGCCGATAAAAATAGATTATCCGGGATTCACTGTCCCCAATAAATTCGTGGTCGGCTACGGACTTGATTACAAAGAACAATACCGACAACTGCCATACATCGGTTATATACCTGATTAGAAACGGAGACGAGATGGAAATAAGAATCTATTATGATGACACGGATTCAGGCGGCGTGGTCTATCATGCCAATTACCTGAAATACTTTGAGCGGGGACGGACCGAATATATGCGACAGCGCGGGGTTGACCCCAAGGATATGGTAGCCCAGGGGCTCATCTTCGTCATCACCAATACGGAACTCTCATTCCTGGCCCCGGCCCGGTACGGAGACATCATCACGGTTGACACCTTCATTGAAGAAATCTCCGGCGCTTCTATCATCTTCGGCTATAAAGTGCATCGTAAGGGACAACCCAAGCCGCTGGTCGTCGGCACCACCAAGGTGGCCATGGTCAATAAGGATATGAAGGTCCAGAAATTCACCGATGATTTTATTGCACGCTTGAAAAGTAAAGTATAACATCATTTGATATTATGAGCGTGAAACTAAGATTCTGCGGCGGCGCCCGGACCGTCACCGGCTCCATGCACCTGATTAAAACCGACCAGGGCCGGATTCTCATTGATGCCGGGCTGTTCCAGGGCCGGCGCAAGGATTTCTACGACATCAATAATTATTTCATCTTCCGGCCAAAGCAAATAGATGCGCTAATCCTATCCCACGCCCATATTGACCACAGCGGCAATATCCCCAATCTGGTCAAGCACGGACTGAGAGCCCCAATCTACGCCACCTCGGCCACGGTTGACCTGTGCAACCTGATGCTGCCGGACAGCGGGCATATCCAGGAAGAAGACATCAAGTTCGTCAACAAAATCAACCTGCGCAAAGGGCTGCCGCCGGTCAAACCGCTCTATACCAAGGAAGACGCCAACCATTCGCTGGAATACTTCCGCGGCGCCTATTACGAAGAACCGATAAAAATATCTCCCGATATCAAATGCACCTTTTACGAATCAGGCCACGTGCTCGGCTCGGCCATTCCGGTTTTGGAGATGAATGGCATCCGCCTGGCCTATGCGGTTGACTTGGGACGCAAGAACCTGCCCCTGCTGAGAAATCCGGTCGTGCCCAAGGACATCGATTATCTGATTATTGAAAGCACCTACGGCAACCGTTTGCACGACCCCATCGCCACCGCCAAATATAAATTAGCCGAGGTCATTAACAAAACCATCAAGCGGGGCGGCCGGGTAATTATCCCTTCGTTTGCCTTTGAGCGCACCCAGGAGGTGGTCTATCTCCTGAACGATATGTTCAAGCAAGGCACTATCCCCATGGTGCCGATATATGTGGATAGCCCGCTGGCTACCGACATTACCCTGGCCTTCCAGCAGAATATCCGGTACCTGGACGAAGAAACGCAGAACCTGATGCGCCGGCAACAGGACCCCTTCGGCTTCAGCCGCATCAAATACATCCGCTCCACCGACGAATCCAAACGGCTTAATGCCGACAAGCAGCCCATGGTGATTATCTCGGCCTCGGGCATGTGCGAGGCCGGCCGGATTCTGCATCACCTCAAGAACAACATCGAAGACCCCAATAATACCATCTTGGTCATCGGCTATATGGCCGAGAACACCCTGGGCAAGAAGATTGTCGAACGCCAACCCATCGTGAAGATATTCGGAGAAGAATACCATCTCCGAGCCGAGGTGGTCAAAATCAACTCCTTCAGCGCCCACGCGGATAAAGACGAACTGATTGAATTCATCAAACAATGCGCGCCCAGGAAAAAGATATTCATCGTGCACGGCGACCTGGACCAGGCCGAGCCGTTTACCGAACAATTAAAAGGCCTGGGACTGCCCGCCTGCCTGCCGGCTAAGAATGAAGAAGTAGAGTTGTGTTAAAGAAGAATAAATAACTTCGTAAGCTGATTGAACAGCCCTCCCCGAAAGCATTCGGGGTGGTCGAGAGCATTTAGCCAGCGGCAACGAGTACTCCGAGTACCCCCTGAAACGCAGGACAACTAAACAACTTACCGCTCTTATCCCGCACGCCCGTCCCGTTTCGGCGGGATAACTTATGTCCGGCCTTCCAGCACATCCCTCATGGTTTTGAACAAAAGCACCAGATTATAAGGCTTGGCGATAAAAGGCAGGCCGCGCTGGCGGATGACTTCCCGGCTTTCCTCGCGGCTGGGATAGCCACTGCTTAACAGGACTTTGATATCCTTATTCTTGACGGTTAATTCGTCGCACAGGTCCAGACCGTTGCCGTCCGGCAGGTTCATATCGCTCAATATCATATGGAATCTGCCCTTTTCCTGCTCAAACACCTGTCTGGCCTCGGCCAGAGTGGATGCGGGAAAAACCTGATAGTTCATCCGGGTCAAGACACTCAGCACTAATTTGCGGATATCCGCATCGTCTTCCAGCACCAGAATCCGCTCCTGATTCCCTTTATAATCAGCCGGCGAGATAATCAGGGTGTCCGACTTGTGTTGAGCCGCTTCATCTGAGGCCGGCAGATATATCCTGAAGACCGAGCCCTTATCCGGCTCGGAATAAACATGTATCCAGCCCTGATGCTGTTTGACAATTCCATAGACCACGGACAGTCCCAGGCCTGTCCCCTTGCCTTTCTCCTTGGTGGTAAAGAACGGCTCAAAGATATGACTCAGCACATCCTTGGTCATTCCGGTGCCGGTATCAGCCACGGACAGGCAGACAAAATTACCCGGCTTGGCCTCGAGATTAACCTCGCAGTATTCCTTGCCAATAGCCGTATTTTCGGTCTTGATGGTTATCCTGCCTCCCTTGGGCATGGCATCACGGGAATTCAGCGCCAGATTCATAATCACCTGTTCCAGGTTTCCGAAATCCGCCTTGATGCGGTAGAGATTCTTGCTCAAGTCGGTTTCAATATGAAAATTATCCCCGATTAATCTGCCCAGCATCTTGAGCAGATTGCTGATTAATTCATTCAGGTCGCAGACCTTGGGGTTGATACTCTGTTTCCGGCTGAAAAGCAGTAATTGGTTGGTCAGGTTCTTGCCCCGGTCCGATGCCGAGACCACGTGCCTGAGGTTTTCATAAAGCGGATTCGCTTTATCCGTATCCATCAGGGACAGCTCGGCATAACCCCGGACCGCGGCCAGGATGTTATTGAAATCATGGGCGATGCCGCCGGCCAAAATACCGATGGCCTCCATCTTCTGGGCATGCAGGAATTGGGATTGAACACTCTCTTTTTCCTTAATGATTTCCTGGCGGCTGATAATGCCGGCCAGGGTCTTGGAAATGGTTTCCAGAAAATCAACCTCTTTTTGGCTGTAGGAATGGCCGTCTTTAAGATAGATATTGATTACGCCCAAGGTCCTGTCCCGGGTATGAATAGGAACGCAATAATGCCCGTGCGGCGGCATTCCTTTATAGGTTACCTCATGGCTCTTGTCCACGCTTCGGACGAATTGGGTTTTTCTCTCTTTGGCGGCTTTACCGCACAGGCATTTGCCTAATTGCAAACTGGCGCAGATTTCCTGGAGCGCCGGATTCAGACCTCTTTGTATCTTCATCTTCAATAGCCGGGTCTGCTCATCAATCAAGAAGATGCAACCCTGCGACCCAAACGACAGCCAGGGCACGGACAGGATGATATCCAGGGTCTCATTCAAAATACTATCCACCGGAATATCCTGAAGCGAGAGGTTTAACAGCGTATTTATGGCCGCTTGGGTGTCATGACTTCTCCTGGTTTGCTCCAGGGATTGCTTATGCTCGGCAATATCGCGCATCACCGCCAGGAAATATCGCTTGCCGCCTAATTCAACGAGTGAAGAATGAACCTCCACCGGCATAACTGAGCCATCCTTGCAGCGATGCCCGACCTCAAACCTACCCCGGCCATTTTCCTTTATCTGTCTCATCCGGGATTCAATCAATTTGGCGTCTTCCGGCGTATCCAGATCAGCCAGGGTCATACTCAAAAATTCTTCCTTGGTATAACCCCGAGTCTCGTAGGCGGCCTTGTTGGCATAGATAAACCGGCCTTTCTCATCATTAAGAAAAATGGAATCAGTGGAATTATCCAGCAATACTGAATGCATCTTCAATGATTCTTCGGCCTGCTTGCGCTCGGTGATGTCTACGTTCACCTGGGCCACCAGCCATTCGCCGTCCTTGCCCTGATAAGGTATGCTGGTCACCTGGGTATGCCGGCCGCTTTCGTCGGCTAATTCACCATCCTTAACTGACGGCTGCTTGCTGGCAACAACTCCGGCCACGTCGCAAGTCGGGCAGGGACTGCTAAGTTTCATGAAATATTCATAGCACTTCCGGCCGGTCCAGTCCCCTAAAGTCTTGGCCCAGGCCGGGTCAACATAACGGAGGTTGTATTCACGGTCAATGATATCCAGCCCGGTATGCGCGGCCCCGAGAATGAACTCAATCTGGCGCTGGCTTTCCAGTAGTGCCCCGGTCGCCCGCTTGCGCCGGGTGATGTCATGCGCCACATTCAAAAACCCGACGACCTGTTTCTTCTCGTCCCTCAACACCTTTATCACCCAGGACATCTGGGTCACCGCGCCTTTCTTGCCGACCTGGCGGTTCTCAAAATAAAACGCCTCGTCCTTTGAGGCCAGCCATTTCTTAAAGGCATCGATAGTCGCCTGTTTGTCGTTCGGATGGACAAAATCAAAGGCGCTCCGGCCGATGCACTCCTTCGGGCTAAGCCCCAGAATCTGCCGGGCCGCATGGTTGACGAATAAAAACCGGCCATCTTTATCCACCCAGGTTATCAGGTTCTCGGTATTTTCCACAATGGTCCGGTAGCGGACCTCCGAATCAATCAGCTTCTGCTCGATATCCTTGCGCTCGGTCACATCCATAATCACGCCGGAGATGACATCATTGTCCAGCGCGCCGCTGGTCAGGACGTGCCGGATCTGTCCGGACTTGGTCTTCAGCTCGTTCTCAAAGCTATTGACCGAACCGCTCTTTTTAAGTTCGGTGATAAAGGCGGCCCGGTTGGCCGGGCTGGCATAGGTATCGGCCACCTTGACCCGCATCAATTCATCGGCCGAGGCGTAGCCCAGCATCTTAGCCAGGGTCGGGTTAACGTAAAGAAACTCGCCCTTGAGGGTGGACTGGTAGACCCCGACCAGCGGATTGGACAGCAGGTTCAGGCGCTTCCCTTTGGTCTCCGGTGATTTGCTCATGCTGTTTATATAATCTGGTTGTAATGGCTAAACCGTCAATTCCCGATAGCAGCATGAATATAACCATTGCGCCGGAATTTGCAAGGATAATCCGGAAAATAACGCTGATAACCGCGGGAAAAAGCGGCCGCCGCAATGCTCTTTGCGCCCGGAGTTTATCCCGGCATGCGTCGGGACGCCTCTACGGTATTCGCCATTCCGCACTTCACATTCCCAATTACGCATTCCCGCATCCCGGCTCTTTTTTCTTGACATTAACTCATGTTATCCTTAATATATAATATAGAACTGTTAACTGTTAAGGATAAGCAACCATGAGTAAAGCAACTTCAGCTAAGACCCGGCCGGTCTCCAACCTCTACCGCTTCATCCGCCTAATGATGGGCGATTCCGTCACCGACACCGTTATTGCCCGGAAATGGAACATGGACATCAAGAACTTCTCGGACTTCAAATTCGGCAAAAATCCGGTGCCCCGGGTGGAACGTCTGGTAACTCTGGCAAAGATACTGGGCATCGACGACCATCTGGTCTACGAAGTAGCCAAAGGCAAGCCGGCGGAATATATTCACCGGCTGATTGCCAGCCCGGCCGGTCGGAAAAAGCTGGCCAAAACCATCACCATCAGATACACCGTGGCCAAACTGGCCGAGGCAGTCAGGTAGCCCGAGCCGTCCAGTGGTTATTGGTTATTGATGTTTGCCCTCCACTTCCCTTGACATCCGCATCTTAATTGGATAGACTGCCGGTATTATGGAAGAACCCAAACCCATAACCCCGACGCCTCAGCCGGAGCCCAAAACATCAATCCCGGCTGTCCTGAGCCTGATATTCGCGCTAATCGGCCTATGTTTGGGCATCCCGGCAATCGTTTTGGGGGTTATGGCCTGGATACAGATTAAAAGAGCCCCGGAAAAATTCACCGGGCTGTGGCTGGCCGTAACCGGTGCCATTCTCGGCGCCGTTGAACTGATTGCCATCATCCTTATTATTATCATCGTTCTGTTAATAGAACCCGGAACCAAAACCGCCCAACAGTATTACGACCAGGGGGTTTCCTGTTACAATCAGGGCGACTATGACGGCGCGGTTAAAAGTTTCACCAAAGCCTTCGAGCTCAATCCGAAAAACGCCGACTACCGCTTTTGGCGCGGCTGCGCCTATGACTGCCAAAAGAAATATGACCAGGCGATTGCCGATTTCACCCGGGCCATCGAAATCAACCCCACAGACGCCGGCTATCACCACTGGCGCGGGATTGCCTATCACCACAAAAAAGAATATGACCGGGCCATCGCGGAATTCAATCAGGCCGTAAAACTGAACCCCACGGACGCCGGTTATTACTGTTGGCGCGGGATTGCCTATTACTACAAAACAGAATATGGCCGGGCCGTGGCCGACTTCACCCAAGCGATAAAACTCAAGCCCGGAAACGCCGGCTATCACTATTGGCGCGGGACTGTTTATCAATCCAAGAAAGAATCCGGCCCGGCGATTGCCGATTACACCAAAGCCATCAAGCTCAACCCGGCCGACAGCGACTATTACTACAGCCGCGGGAACTTAAAATACCAGACGGGCGATTACGACGGCGCGCTGGCCGATTATACCAAAGCCATCGAGCTGGACCCCCTGGACCCGGAGCTTTATCTCGAGCGCGGCAACGTCCGCCATTCCGACTGGGATTATGACGGCGCGATTGCCGATTACACCAAAGCCATCGGGCTGGACCCGGAATATTCCCTGGCCTATGAAAACCGCGCGGCCGTCAAATGCTCCAAGTTTTACTTCGACAGCGCCATTGCCGACTGCACCCAGGCCATTGCCATGCACCCGTGTTCGTTTGCTTATTCCACCCGCGCCTATGCCCGGAATGAAAAAGGCGACTATGACGCGGCCATTGCCGACTGGGAACAGGCCATTAAACTAAACCCGTCCCGGGAAGAAAAACTAAGACCGCTGATTGACCGGGCCAAAAATGACCGGGAGCAGAAATAAACTCCGGCCACGAAGACCAGGAGACACCCAGGAATTCCTGCCTTCGCTATCGCGCCTGCCCCCCCGCCCCGCCCCAGCGGGGAGCCTGACGAAGTGCTGCCCGGTAAATTCCCCAAATAATTTGACATTTCTTTGTCACTAGATATATTATCTACAGTAGTAATCGCAAATAAACATCCAGAAAACCAGATACCTCTCCGCTAAACGGAGAAAGGAGTGTCTATGAGACAAACCCTAAAACTAAAACTTGGCCTCGGCCTAATTTTAGCCGTTGGCTTAATCGCCGGCTATTACGGCTGCGGCGGCGGGGGCGGCAGCAGTAGCGGCTCCAGCGGTTCTGGCGCTACTCTGCTTGACATCACCTTTGGCGGTGATGGCGTGGTAACCCATAATAATGCCGCCGGCGGAAATAGCGGTGATTATGCTTATTCGGTCGTTATGTCCGGCACCCAGATTGTGGCGGCCGGGTATAGCCGGAACGCATCAGGTAATGATGATATGGCGCTTTGGCGGTATAATGCCGATGGGACGCTTGACACCACCTTCGGCACCGGCGGCGTGGTCACCCATAACAATGCCGCGGGCGGGAATGGCAATGATTATGCTTATTCAGTGGTTATGTCCGGCACCCAGATTGTAGCGGCCGGGTATAGTTCTAACGGAACTAATTATGATATGACCGTCTGGCGCTATAATGCCGATGGCACGTTGGATACCGCCTTTGACGGCGATGGCGTAGTCACCCATACCGGCGCGGCCGGCGGCACCGGTGATGATAAGGCTTATTCAGTCGCCATAGACGCCAGCGGCAAGATTGTGGTGGCCGGATCCAGCAAGGGCGCGTTCACTCAGGACCTGGCTCTCTGGCGGTATAATGCCGATGGCACGTTGGACACCACCTTTAGCGGCGACGGTGTGGTAACGGCCGGTAGTCCCGCCGGCGGGAATGGCAATGATTCTGCTTATTCAGTAGTTATCTCCGGCACCCAGATTGTGGTGGCCGGTGTCAGTGATTCCTTATCCAACGCTGATATGGTCATCTTGCTCTATAACGCCAACGGCACATTGGATACCACCTTCGGCACGAACGGCATTGTCACCCATAACAATGCCGCGGGCGGAAATTCCTCTGATGGCGCTTCATCCATAGTTATAGATGGAAATAGCCGGATGGTGGTAGCCGGGTATAGCATGAACGCCTCAAGTAATTACGATATGGTCCTCTGGCGCTATAATGCCGACGGCACGCTTGATACCGCCTTTGGCGGCGGAGACGGGATAGTCACGCACAATAATGCCGCCGGCGGAAATGGCGATGATATTGGTTATTCAGTCGTTATGTCCGGCACCCAGATAGTGGTAGCCGGGAGTAGTGAAAAAACACCATCTAATGCTGATATGGCGCTCTGGCGCTATAATGCCGACGGCACGCTTGATACCACCTTTAATTCCCAGGGTTGGGCAACCCATAACAATGCCGCGGGCGGAAATTTCTATGATAGCGGTTCATCCATAGTTATAGATGGAAATAGCCGGATGGTGGTAGCCGGGTATAGCATAAACGCCTCAAGTAATTACGATATGGTCATCTGGCGCTATCGCTAAAACCTGAATGACTTTTGTAACCGGTGAAAGGAGTCCGTCTATGAAAAAATTGCTAATGCAACTGGCCCTGACTATCTCGGTGATGGCCTTGATAACCGCCCTGGCCGTCACCGGCTGCGGCGGCGGCTCGTCGTCCTCCGACTCCGGCTCTTCCGCGCCGCTCTATTCCACCGGCGTCTTGGATACCACCTTTGGCGGCGACGGCGTAGTTACCACTACTATCGGAACTGATTCTCAGGCCAATGCCGTAGCCCTGCAGACCGACGGCAAGATTCTGGCCGCCGGCTCTGCTTCTAATAGTGATTTTGGCCTGGCCCGTTATAACACCAATGGCGCTTTGGACACCACCTTTGACACGGACGGCGTGGTTACCGCCACTTTCGGAAACGGCGGTGAAGCTAAAGCCATCGCCCTGCAGACCGACGGTAAGATTGTGGTAGCCGGAATGTCTAATGGCCAGGTACAATCCGAGTTTGCCTTAGCCCGTTATAACTCCGATGGTTCTTTGGATACTGCTTTTGATACGGACGGCATCGTCACCACCACCATCGGAAGCGGCGCCGGTATCAATGCCATGGTCCTGCAGACAGACGGTAAGATTTTAGCGGCCGGTTCTGGTGCCGGGGATGGTTTTTGGCTGGCCCGTTATACCATCACCGGCACGTTGGACACCACCTTTGACACGGACGGCATAGTTACCCCCACTTTCGCCGGTGTTCCCAATGCCATCGCCCTGCTGACAGACGGGAAGATTTTAGTAACCGGATGGATTTATAATGGCAGTGATGCTGATTTTGCCCTGGTCCGCTATAATTCCGATGGCTCTTTTGACACCACCTTTGACACGGACGGCGTGGTGACCACCACTTTCAATGCCGGGAGCGACAGCGGCGCCAATGACATGGTCCTGCAAACAGACGGCAAGATTCTGGCCGCCGGATTTGTTTATAGCGGCACCAATGTTAGTTTTGCCCTGGCCCGTTATAACTCCAATGGCGCTTTGGACACCACCTTTGACACGGACGGCCTGGTTACTACTACCGTGATAAGTGATTCCATTATCAATAAAATAGCCATCCAGTCGGACAACAAGATTGTCGCGGCCGGATATGCTTCTAACGGACTCAATGCCAATTTTGCCCTGGCCCGTTACAACTCCAATGGGTCTCTGGATACTGCTTTTGATACAGATGGCATCCTCACCACCGCTATAGAAACCAACAGTTTTGCCTCTGCCATAGCCCTGCAGCCGGACAACAGGATTATCGCGGCCGGATACATTTCTAATGGCGTCAATTGGAGTTTTGCCCTGGCCCGGTACTGGAGATAATGTTTTAATCCATCCCGGGCGCGCGCCCCCCCGCCCGTACGGGCGGGGTAAACTCCGGAGCGTTATCTGCGAGTTATCCCGCAACGAAGTGGAGGGGTTATTTCCCTCCAGCCGCTGAGCGCCATTAGTGGCGCTGGAAGCGCCATCGGCGCCACTGGAGTTTACACTGAGTAGGTGCGCCACCGCCATTCACTCCGTTGCCAAAATAAAAATCACACAAAATAAAATAAACCCTTGACATCCTCTGCGCCAAATGATATAGTCAGAACGTTTTAGAAGCGGACCTACCCTAACCGCCCTATACAAAAATTCGTCACGCGAGCCGAAGTTCCTGATAACTTAAGGAAACAAACGCTAAACGGGCGACAACAACTTAATTAGGGTATCATGAAAGGACACTATGGGTAAAAAACTCTATGTGGGCGGACTGTCATATGACACCGCTGAGGAAACCCTGAAAACAACCTTCGCCGCGGCCGGCACCGTGGCCAGCGCCAAGGTCATCATCGACCGCGACAGCGGCCGCTCAAAGGGCTTTGGCTTCGTGGAAATGGCCACCGACGCGGAAGCGACCAAGGCCATTGAGATGTTCAACGGCAAGGACCTGGACGGACGCAGCCTGACCGTCAATGAAGCCAAGCCGATGGTCCCGCGCGACAATAATCGCGGCGGCGGCGGCGGATACGGCGGCGGCGGCAACCGCAGAGACCGCTATTAACCCGAATCCCGAATAATCGGGATGACCGTTATGTTCGCACTGGCGCCTATGCGCCACGAGAACCTTACGGCGGGTTATCCCGCAGAAGCAAAAACCGCAGAATGTAAGTCCGGAAAAGGATTTGCTGATAAAGCGGGATTAATCAGGGCTAAAACTAAAAGGCAGGAAATGGACCATCACGTCCACTCCTGCCTTTTTTCATCTACGGGCAATTCGCGCCAGCGCGAGTTACCCGCCCCTTATCCCGGTATGCAGAACATGCACGGGCATAAAAAAAGAGGGAGGATTTTCATCCTCCCCCTTTTTAATTATATCCGTCGTGTATCTTGACCGGTTTCCCGACGCGTTTATTCAAACCTGTTGGCCCAGATATTGTTCCTGTAACCGTCGTTCTGATCCCAGACCGCGATGGCCTTGCCGTTGGAATCAACCGCAATCTGGGGATTAAATGCATCCCCGGCATTGTCTGTCTCTATGAGTCCAGCTGTGGCCCAGCCCGTGCCGGAGACATACCGATTGGCCCAGATATTGAATCTTGTTCCGTCCGACTGATACCAGACCGCCCAGGCATTGCCGCCGGAGTCAACGGACACCTGGGGAAAATACGCAGTAGCAACATTGTTTGTCTCGATGAGTTCAGCCGTGGCCCAGCCCGTGCCGGAGACATACCGATTGGCCCAGATATTGAATCTTGTTCCGTCCGACTGATCCCACACCGCGATGGCATTGCCGCCGGAATCAACCGCAATCTGAGGTATAACTGCATTACCAGCATTGTCTGTCTCGATGAGTTCAGCCGTGGCCCAGCCCGTGCCGGAGACATACCGATTGGCCCAGATATTGCTCCTGGTGCCGTCAAACTGAGACCAGACCACTAAAGCATTGACGTCGGAGTCAAAGGCAATCTGGGGATCAGATGCACCACCAGCATTGTTTGTCTCGATGAGTTCAGCCGTGGCCCAGCCCGTGCCGGAGACATACCGATTGGCCCAGATATTGTCTCGGTTGCCGTCCGACTGCTTCCATACGGCCAGGGCATTGCCGTTGGCATCAAAGGCAATCTGGGGTGAGTATGCATTACCTATATCGTCTGTCTCGATGAGTCCGGCTGTGGCCCAGCCCGTGCCGGAGACATACCGATTGGCCCAGATATTGGTCCTGGTGCCGTCAAACTGATTCCATACGGCGATGGCATTGCCGTTGGAATCAACCGCAACCTGGTGATACATTTCCCGTAGTACAGTATCTGTATCGTCTGTCTCTATCAGCTCGGCTGTGGCCCAGCCCGTGCCGGACACAGAGCTTGTCCAAAAACTAGCTCTATCTTTCTATACAAATCATAGGTTTTTGTTATCATAATGTCAAGAAGTCTGCCTATCGGCAGGCAGGGAGGTGAAAATCATGCCATCTAGACCTTATGACCAGAATCAGCAATTC